>DASXCN010000625.1:0-11642 GCA_036491155.1 Solirubrobacteraceae bacterium
GCGGTCTGACGCGGATCGCCCAGCACCGGCTCGTCTATGACGTGTTCGGCTCCGAGGTGGGCGATCGCATCCACGCCCTCTCCATTCAAACCAAGACCGCGGAAGTCGAGGAGACCCGATGAGCGACCAAACCGCCAACCCGCTTCGCGACGCCATTCAAGAGGCGATCGACGAGAACCCGGTGATCCTGTTCATGAAGGGCAGCCCCGAGGCGCCCGCGTGCGGGTTCTCCGCGCGCACCGTGGCCATCCTGCAGTCGCTCGGCGCGCGCTTCGCCGCCGTCGACATCCTGCCCGACCCGCGGATCCGCCAGGAGCTCTCGGCCCTGTCTGACTGGCCGACCATCCCGCAGCTGTTCGTCGAGGGCGAGCTGGTCGGCGGCGCCGACATCGTCTCCGAGATGTACCAGTCCGGTGAGCTGGCTCAGACGCTCGGCCTCGAGGCGCCCGCCGCCGAGGAGGCGGACGCCCCTGGCGCGGGCGGCATGGAGCAGGCGCCGCTCACCATCGAGAACCGGCTGTAGAACGGTGGTCGTCCCCGGTCGCGGGGAGGGCCATTGATGCCCCGAAGCGCGTCAGGACGCTAGGTGGCGACGACCGCCCCGGTCGTCGCCGTGCACTACGCCGATGGGGCGCTGCGGGCGATCGATCAGACGCAGCTGCCATGGCGTGAGGTGGAGCTCGAGCTGCGCTGCGCCGACGACGTCGTCGCCGCCATCCGCCGGCTGAGCATCCGCGGCGCGCCGCTCATCGGCGTCGCCGCGGCCTACGGGGTGGCGCTGGAGCTGGCCCGGGACCCCGACGCACTCCAGGCCGCGTGCACCGCCCTGGCTGGGGCGCGGCCGACCGCGGTCAACCTCGCCCACGCCGTGGAGCGCGTACGAGGCGCGGTGCTGGCCGCGGGCGCCGCCGGCACCGCCGCGGCGGCCGAGGTGGCGCTGGCCGAGGCGCGCGCGCTGCACGCCGAGGAGGAGGCCGCCAGCGGCGCCATCGCCCGTCACGGCGCTGACCTGCTGGCCGGGTGCCGGCGCATCCTCACCCACTGCAACACCGGCGCCCTGGCCGCGCCCGGCCGCGGCACGGCGCTGGCGGTCATCGCCGAGCTGTCCGATCGCGGCGAGCTGGAGCTGGTGCTGGCCGCCGAGTCGCGGCCGCTGCTCCAGGGCGCCCGCCTCACCGTCTACGAGCTCCGCCGCCTGGGCATCGACCACGCGCTCGTGGTTGACGGCGCCGCAGCCGGGCTGATCGCGGCGGGCGAGGTCGACGCGGTGATCGTCGGCTGTGATCGGGTCGCCGCCAACGGCGACGTCGCCAACAAGGTCGGGACCTACCCGCACGCGCTGGCGGCCGCGGCGACCGGCATCCCGTTCGTGGTGGCCGGGCCGTGCACCACCATCGATCCGGCGTGTCTGAGCGGGAGCGAGATCGTGGTGGAGCAGCGCGACGGCGACGAGGTCCGTGGCGCGGGACTGTGGCGCGAGGAGCCGCTGGCGCTCACCGTGGCCGGGACCCCGTGCCGCAACCCCGCCTTCGACATCACCCCCGCGGCGCTGGTGACCGCCCTGGTCACCGAGCGCGGCGTGGCGGCGCCGCCTACACGCGAGTCCGTGTCAGGGCTATTGGGCAGCGGCTGAGCGCCGGTACGCCAGGTGCTCGACGATCCGGCGCGAGTCGCAGATGATCTCGCCATCGAGCACCAGCACCGGGACGCGCTGCTGGCCGCTGAGGGCCTGCACCTCCTCGCGACGCGCGCGGCGCTGGCCGACGACCACCGCGTCAAAGCCGATGCCGTCGCGCCGCAGGGCGCGGGCCACCCGGCCGCACGGGCACAGCCAATCGGTCGGGGTGTTGCAGCGATACAGAGTGGCCATGGGTGTCGGGCACCCACGATACGACGCGCGCGGACCGTCAGAGCCCGATGCGCCGGGCCGCGTCGCCGACCACGCGCAGGGGCAGGGGCTGCGCGGCGCCGGGCGGGGCCAGCGCATCGCCCTCGCGGCCGCGATACCACTCGACCGTCTCCTCCAGGCAGTCCTCGTGGGGTGAGGTGCTCCAGCCCAGTTCGCGCTTGGCCTTGCGGTTGGAGAAGCTCCAGTTCAGCGACGCGGCGCGCACCTCGACGGGCGTGGGCAGACGAGTCTCGCCGAGCCGCTGGGCCGTGGCGGCCAGCGTCATCGCCGCGGTGACGGGCAGCTTCAGGGCGGGCGGCGCCACTCCCGACAGCCGGCCGAGGTCGGCGAAGAGGCGCGTCATGGTGAAGTTGCGGTTGCCCAGGATGTAGCGCTCGCCGGGGCGCCCGCGCTCGTCGGCCAGCAGGTGACCGCGCGCCACGTCCTGCACGGCCACGACGTTGAGGGTCCCGTCGACGTAGGCGGGAATCTCGCGGCGCAGGAACCGGCGGACGAGCGCGGTTGACGAGCGGCCCGGATCACCGGCGCCCAGCACGTGCGCGGGGTTGACGATGACCACCGGCAGTCCGCGGGTCACCATCGCCAAGGCCACCGCCTCGGCGTCGTGCATGGCGTCGAGATATGGGATCGCGTACCGGCCCGCCCGCCAGGCCGTGGTCTCATCGGCGTTGCGCCCTGCGCGAGCCGGGCCGATCGTGCCCGCCGAGGACGTGTAGACGACCCTCTGCACCTCGGCGCGCAGCGCCTCCTCCAGGACGATCCGCGTCCCCTCGACCGCGACCGCGAACGCCTCGGCCCGGGGCGCGCGCAGGTTGGTGGTGCCGGCGACATGGAACACCCGGTCGGCGCCCTTCATGGCCCGTCGTACAGCCCGCCGGTCCAGGATGTCGGCGCGCACGCGGCGGACCTCGAGTCCCCGCAGCGCGGTGAGCGAGGAGTCCGCGCGCACCGTGACGACCACCTCGTCCCCGCGCGCGACCAGCAGCCGGGCCACGTGGGCGCCGATGAACCCGGTCGCTCCGGTGACGAGCGTTCGCCCCATGGTCGCGGGCCGAGTGTAGAGCGGCGGGGGCCGCTGCTAGGGTGCCGCGCTCATGCCTGTCGCGATCGTCTCGGACACGTGCCACTACCTGCCGGCCGAACTGGCCCAGGAGCAGGGAATTCATCAGGTCAGCCTGTACGTGCACTGGCCCGAGGGAGCCGAGCGCGAGGCCGACATCTCCGACTATGACCAGTACTACCGGCGCCTTGGCTCCGGCGGAGCGCTGCCGACGACCTCACAGCCCTCCATCGGCGACTTCCTGGCCGTGTACGAGCCCCTGCTGGCACGCGGCGACGAGATCGTCTCGGTCCACCTCGCCGGGGGCATGTCGGGGACGGTGCGCGCCGCGGAGCAGGCCCGCGACCAGCTGGGCGACCGGGCGTCGCGCGTCCACGTGGTCGATTCCGCCTCCGCGTGCGGGGGCGAGGGACTCGTGGTCCTGGCCGCCGTCGCCGCCGCCCGCTCGGGCGCCAACGGCGCCGCGGTGGCAGAGCGCACTCGGCGGGCACGCGCCGAGCTGAAGATGTGGTTCTCCATCGACACCCTGGAGTACCTCCGTCGCGGCGGGCGCATCGCCGGTGCCCAGGCGTGGCTGGGCTCGGCGCTGAAGATCAAGCCGATCCTCACCGTCGAGTCCGAGATCACCCCCGTGGAGCGGGTGCGCACGTCGCGCCGCGCCTTCCAGCGGATGGTGGACCTCCTCTCCGAGCGCGCCGAGGCCGGCGCTGACGCGTGGATGGTCCAGCACATCCAGGCGCCGAACGAGGCCGCAGAACTGGCCGCACGCGGCACCGAGCTGTTCGGCGTGCCGCCGCGCGTGGTCGGTGAGATCGGGCCGGTGATCGGCACCCACGTGGGGCCGGGACTGCTGGGCGTCGGCGGGCTGCCGAGCTCCTACTTGGCGTAGGGCCGCCGCGACGCGGCCGGTCAGCCGCCGAGCAGCTTGTGCTTCTTGCGCTTGCGGCGCCCGAACGTGAGCGCGCCCAGCGCCGCGATCCCGCCGGCGAGGACGAACCCGGCGACGCCGGCGCCGACCAGCACCTGCGGCTCGTACTGGCGCAGCTGCGAGCGCCAGTCGGTGAGCTTGACGACCTCGACGCGAAGCTGCTCGACGGCGGTGCCGAGCTCCTTGCGGTTGCGCTCCATCGAGTCACGGATCTGCTCGGGGGTGCGGGCGGCGGGCATCAGTCCTCCACTCCGGACTTCACGGTGGCGCTGATCTTCTTAGCCTCGTCGATCGCCAGCGTCGGCGTCGGGGGGCCGGCCTTCAGTTTGCGCCAGGCGAACAGGAACGCCGCGATGGTGAGGGCCACCAGCAGGATCATGACGATGGCAAAGCCCCACCAGAACGAGCCGATGATGACGTTCAGGCCCCACGCGATCGTCAGCAGCACGAAGACCAGCGCGAAGACGCCGAAGACCGCGCCGATCGCGATCGCCGCAGCGCCCCGGGCGAGGATCGACACCTTCTGGGACATCTCGGTCTTGGCGAGCTCGATCTCCTCGCGAACGAGGAGCCCGAGCTTCTCGGAGACCTCCGTGACGGCAGCCGCGAGGCTGTCAGCGCGTTCGCCGGGTTCAGCGGGCAAGGCGCTTGAGGATCAGGGCCAGGACGACGCCACCGGCGAAGGCGGCACCCACCGCTCGCTCGGGACGCTCGGGCGGAAAGGCGGTGGCCAGGGCGCCGGGACCGGTGGCTGCGGGCTCGCCGGCCTCCGGCGCGGCGGGGGGCGGCAGCGGCGGCGTGGCCGCGGTGTCAGCCGGCGCGAACGCGGCGGGTGGCGCGGGCGCAGCGCCAAGCTCGGGCGTCGCGGCGGCAGCCGGCTCCGGCGGGCTCACCTGGGTGGGCGACTCGTCGGGCGCGATCGCCGCGGGCGCATCCCCCTCCGGCTCTTCAGCTGGCGATTGGCTCGGTGGCTGTTCGGTCACTCAGGGGGCTCTTCGCCGAACAACCGCATCCAGATCACGGCCGCCAGGCGCGTCGACGCGATTGTTGCGAGTGCGCCGAAGCCGGCGAGCATGCCCGACCACAGCAGGCGCTTGACCAAAGGGCTCTCCAACATCGTGCAGGCATTCAAGCAGACTCGGCGCCAACGGCGAGTCCGCGGCAGATCGTGTCAACGATCATGGACTTGGCGCGCTCGAGCTCAGACTCGCTCACCGCGGCGCTGTCGAAGATCCAGCCGGTGAGCACCTGCTCGACCGAGCCGTAGAACGCCTGGGCGGCGAACTCGGGCGTGATCTCGGCGCGGAACAGCCCGGAATCCTGCGCCTTGGCCACGATCTGAGCGATGCCGGCATAGGCGTCGCGGATCTTCTCCAAGTGGGTGAGGCCGAAGGTGTTGGCCGCCCGCGTGACCTCGACGATGATGACCTTCATCAGCTCCGGGTCGTGGCGATAGGAGTCGATGATGAAGCCCGCGATCGTGCGCAGCTTGTCCTCCGGGGAGCGCTCAGAGCCGTCGGCCTCGGCGATGGCGGCGAGCATCACGTCCCAGCGCTCGAGGAATAGTGTGTCGAGGATCTGCTCCTTGGAGGAGAAGTAGTGGTAGACCAGCCCGTAGGCGACCCCGGCCTCGTCGGCGATGTCCGAGACACGGCAGGTGTGAAAGCCCTGGCGGGCGAACACCCGGACCGCGGCGTCGAGGATGAGACGCCGCTTGTCGGTCGCCGCCGTCGTCATACGGGCTGCTCCCATGCGTAGGCCTCGGGGCGGCGGCGCGCAACGGAGGGCAGCCGGCGGCGGATGTCGCGCAGGTTGTCAAGGTCCAGGTCGGCGACGATCGCGCACTCGGTGTCGGGAGCGGTGGCCAGGACCAGACCCCACGGATCGACGATGAGCGAGCGCCCACCGGAGCGCAGCCCGCCCGGGTGGTTGCCGATCTGGTTGGCGGCGATGACGAAACACTGGTTCTCGATCGCCCGCGCCCGTACCAGTACCTCCCAGTGATCGCGCGTGGTGGGCAGCGTGAAGGCGGCGGGCACGGTGAGTAGCTCGGCGCCGCGCAGGGTGAGGATGCGGTACAGCTCGGGGAAGCGCAGGTCGTAGCAGACGCTCATGCCCAGCCGCTGCCCGTCGGCCAGGTCGGTGACGACGATCTCGTCACCGGGATCCTCGGTCGAGGACTCGGCGTAGACGGCGCCGTCGACCTCGACGTCGAAGAGGTGGATCTTGCGGTACACGGACTGGATCTCGCCGTCGGGGCCGACGTGGACGCTGGTGTTGAAGCCCTTCTCGGCGTCCTCGACGTGCTCGAACAGCGAGCCGGCGACGAGGTCGATGCCGAGCTGGGCGGCGGTGGCTCGCGCCCAGGAGATCGCCTCACCGTCCAGGGTCTGAGCTCCCGCGGCCATGTGCTCGCGCGTGCCCAGCACGGTCCATTTCTCGGGCAGGACGACCAGCTCCGCGCCGCGACCCGCGGCGTCACGGACCAGCCGGTCGGCCCGCTCGAGGTTACGATCGGTGTCTTCGGTGGCGTTGAGTTGGACGGCGGCGGCACGCACGATGATCCCTCCAGGATGGCGGAGACTGATTGACTGGTCAGTCAGTTGGACAAGATACCCCTAAACGGGCTGCTCCCAACGATCGCACGGATCGTCTCGCCGGGCTGCCCTATCGAGGCGCCTTCGGCGCCCTGCGCCCCTCGTCGCTGCAGGCCCTGGACCTGCCCCCGGCGCCGATGCCCGCGCGGCTGGGCACGCGCCCGCTCAAGGCGTGGCGCTACATCGGTGTCTTTGGCCCCGAGCTGATGCTCTGCGTCGCCTCCGTCCGCATCGGCCGCGCGCGGCAGTCGTTCTGGGCGGTGTGGGATCGCGAGGGCCGCCGCCTGCACGAGCGCACGTGGCTGAGCGCCGGGGGCGTGCGCCTCTCTCACGGCCGGGCGATGGTGAGCGACCACGCCGCCGGGGCCGACCTCACCCTCGACGAGGCCGCCGGCGTCGAAACCGTCTGCGCCGACGGCGCCGGCTATGCGTGGACGCGCAAGCAGGGCGGGGTGCGCGCCGCCGGCACCGTCGTCCTGGGCGACGGTCGCCCGCGACCAATCGTGGGCGCGGCGATCATCGACGACACCGCCGCCTACTACCGCCGGCACACGCGCTGGCGGTGGTGCGCCGGCGTCGGCAGCGCCGTCGACGGCCGGCCGGTGGCGTGGAACCTGGTGCAGGGCGTCAACGACCCGCCGCGCGACAGCGAGCGAACGGTATGGCTGGACGGCGAGGCGCGAGAGGCGCCGCCGGTCACCATCGATGCGGAGCTGCACGGGGCCGGCGACCTGCGCTTTGACGCGGAGGCGACGCGCGCCCATGCCCAGAACCTGCTCGTCGTGCGCAGTCGCTACCGCCAGCCCTTCGGCACCTTCTCCGGCACGCTCCCCGGCGGCCCCGCGCTGGCCACCGGCTACGGCGTGATGGAGGATCACGACGTCTACTGGTGACCCCGGCCGCGGTGGCGGCGCAGCTCGGCGAGGAGCATCTTCGAGTGCATCGCCCCGATCAGCTCGCGCA
The DNA here is from genome assembly GCA_036491155.1 of Solirubrobacteraceae bacterium. Taxonomy (GTDB): domain Bacteria; phylum Actinomycetota; class Thermoleophilia; order Solirubrobacterales; family Solirubrobacteraceae; genus Palsa-465. Next base: position 7,458 of record DASXCN010000625.1, read on the forward strand.
GCGGCTGCGCCCCGGAGGCGATGATCTCCACCGCGCGCTCGACGTCCACCTCTCCGGCGAGGCGGTCCAACAGCACGCGAACCTCCTCGGCCACCAGCGGCTCCAGCGCCTCGCGGTAGCGCAGGGTGTCGTAGACCGTGAAGCCGAGCGCCTCCTCGTAGCCGCCGGCACGAAAGCGCGAGATCGCCTCGATGATGGCCACGTCGTCGGCGTCGTAGCCGCGGGGACCGGGGTCGAGGACCTCGAGCTCCTCGAGGCGGTCCAGCACGTTGGCCGGCAGGTGGTAGGTCTGGCGCACGCTCGCGCGCGTGACCCGGCCCGTCTCCCCCGCCTCGATGGCGCGCTCCAGGATGCGGTCCTCGAGCTCCACCACGCGCGCGGCGCGCTCAGGGTCGTCGGTCATCACCTCGCGGATGACGCGCAGTGGCATGAACCGCTCCTCCTGCAGGCGCTTGATCAGCCGTACCCGCTCGACGAACTCTTCGGGGTAGTAGGCCATGTTGCGGCTCGTGCGCAGCACGTCTGACTCCGACCCGAGCAGCCCCTCACGCAGGTAGTGCTTGATCGTCCCCGCGCTCACCCCCGAGCGCTCGGCCAGCTCGGACATCTTCAGCATGCCGTCGGTGGTGGCCATCGCGCAGCGCCCGCTAGTCAACCATCTAGGAGGAGATGAACGAGCCGCGCACCGTCTCGGCGGAGCCGGCGATGTCGCCGGAGGCGTGCAGCGCGGCGAGCTCGCCGGGCGTGTACCCAGCCGCGGCCAGGATCTCGTCGGTGTGCTGGCCGAGCTCCGGTCCCGGCGCCCGGGTGGGATCGGCGGGGGTGCGGCTGAGCTTGACCGGAACCCCCAACAGCTTCACGGGCCGGTCGGCGCCCGGCTGAGCGAGCTCCACCACCATCTCGCGCGCCGCCACGAGCTCTGAGTCCAGCGCCTCGTCGAGTCCCAGCACCGGCTCCAGGCAGCAGTCGTGCTCGGAGGCAAAGGCCCGCCACTCATCGCGCGTGCGCTCGCGGAAGATGGCCGCCACCGCGCCGTGGGACTCGGAGTCCGGCGGGTCAAAGGCGTGATCCACCAGGTCCGGGCGCCCCACGCCCTCGCAGAACGCCTTCCAGAACTTCGGCTCCAGCGCCCCGAGAGTGACGTACCCGTCGGCGCACGTGTAAGGGCGATAGCAGTTGTAGCGCCCGGCCAGCCCGAGGTCGCCCCGGCGCGGGGCGCGACCGGTGGCGAAGACCTCCGCGGCCAGCATGGCCAGCCACGACAGCGACCCGTCGAACATCGAGCAGTCCACCAGCTGGCCCTCGCCGGAGCGCTCGCGCTCGCGCAGGGCGACGAGAATGCCCACCGCGGCCGTCAGTGCGCCGCCGCCGAGATCGGCGATCTGGCCGGCGGCCTGGACCGGCGGTCCGTCGGCCGCTCCGGTGAGCCCCAGCAGCCCGTTGAGCCCGAGGTAGTTCATGTCATGACCCGAGCGGTTGCGGTTGGGCCCGTCCTGCCCGTAGCCCGTGATGGCGCAATAGACGAGGCCGGGGTTCTCGAGGCGCAGACGCTCGTAGCCCACCCCGAGGCGGTCGAGCACGCCGGGGCGGAAGGATTCCAGCAGCACGTCGGCTGAGCGCACCAGGCGCAGCAGCGCCTCGCGTCCGCCGTCTGACTTGAGGTTGAGGCGGATCGAGCGCTTGCCGCGGTTGAGCGACAGAAACAGCGCGCTCTTCGCGGTGTCGGCGGCGCCCTCGTAGTAGGGCGGCGACCAGCGGATGTAGTCGCCGATCCCGGTGTCCTCCACCTTGACGACGTCGGCGCCGAAGTCGGCCAGCAGCAGCGAGCAGAACCCTCCGGGGAGCAGGCGACTGAGGTCGAGGACGGTGAGCCCCTGGAGCGGAAGCCCGCTCATCGCGCGCCCGCTGCTGCCCGCGGTGCGATGCCGAGCATCGCGCGTGCCTCCTGCACCGTCGCGGGGCGGCGCCCGCAGTCCTGAACCAGCCGGCGCGCGCGGGCGATGAGGTCGCCGTTGGAGCGGGCCATCTCTCCGTCGGGGAGATAGAAGTTGTCCTCCAGCCCGACGCGGACCGAGCCGCCGAGGGTGAGCGCCGCCGCCACGAGGCTCCACTGGCCTCGTCCGATCCCGATGACACCCCAATGGTGGTGTTGCTCGGGCCAGGACTCGGCGAGGTTCTCAGCCATCATCGCCAGGTTGCGCGCCGTGGGCGGCACTCCGCCGACCACGCCCATCACGAAGTCGGCGTGCAGCGGCGCGTCGAGCAGGCCCATGTCCACCAATGGCGCCAGCGACCCCACGTGGCCGACGTCGAAGCACTCGTGCTCGGGCTTGATCCCCAAGCGGCGCATCGCTTCAAGCAACTCGATGATCTCGCCGAACGGGTTGGTGAAGACGAACTGAAAGACGAAGTCCCGGCGCGATCGCGAGTACTTGGCGTAGTTGAGCGAGCCCATATTCAGCGCGGCCACCTCGGGCCGGCACGCCTCCAGATAGGCGATCCGCTTCTGGACCGACACCCCCACGGTCCCGGTGGAGAAGTTGACGATCGCGGCGTCGCCGACCTCGGCGATGATCGCGTCGCGGATGGCGGCGAAGTCCTCGATCTCGTAGCTGGGCGTCCCCTCGGGCGTGCGCGCATGGATGTGGATGTGCACGCCGCCCTCGTCGACGATCCGCCGCGCCTCGGCGGCGTACTCGGCCGGGGTGTAGGGGATCGCGGGGCACTGCTCGCGGTTGGCGATCGCGCCCGAGATGGCGCAGGTGATGATCGCGGGCCTCGCCTGATCGCCGCCGCTCGCCATCCGGGGCTCGGCTGTACGGCGGCGGGCTCGGTCATCCTTGGCGCTCATCGCTCGCCCGGTCAGACCGGCACGACGCCGGATCGCTTCCACGGGCGCTCCACCCTCTTGCCCGCCGACATCTCCAGCGCCCGGCAGATGGTGGCCCGCGTCTCGCGCGGGTCGATGACGTCGTCGATCATGTCGTTGCCGGCGGCCACGTAGACGTCGATGATCTCGCGGTAGGCCGCGATCAGCTCCTGGCGTTTGGCCGCGGGGTCCTCGGCCTCCTGCACCTGCTTGCGGAACACGATCTCCACCGCGCCCTCCGCCCCCATGACGCTGATCTCCGCCGACGGCCAGGCGACGATCAGGTCGGGCTCATAGGCGCGCCCGCACATCACGTAGTAGCCGGCGCCGTAGGCCTTGCGCAGCACCACGGTGATCTTCGGGACGGTCGCGTTGGCGGTGGCGTAGAGCATCTTGGCGCCGTGACGGATGATCCCCGCCTCCTCGACCTTCGTGCCCACCATGAACCCGGGGACGTCCATGAGATAGACGAGCGGGATCCCGTACGCGTTGCAGAGATTGATGAAGCGTGCGGCCTTGTCGGCCGAATCGTTGTCGAGGATGCCGCCCAGCTGCTTGGGCTGGTTGGCGACGATCCCCGCAGGGCGGCCGCCGAAGCGGGCCAGGCAGGTGATGATCGTCTTGGCGAACTGGGGCTTGAGGTCGAAGTAGTCGCCGTCGTCGACGATGCGACGGATGACCTCGTACATGTCATAGGGCTTGCGGTTTGACTCGGGGAGCACGTCCAGCAGGTCCTCGTCGGCACGGTCCACGGGATCGCGCGTGGCCACGATCGGCGGTGGCTCCTCGCAGTTCTGGCCAAAGAAGCTGAGATAGCGCTTGATCTGCTCGATGCAGTCTGGGTCGTCGGCGACCTCGAGGTCCCCCACGCCGGACTTGCGGCAGTGCACGCGTGAGCCTCCGAGCTCCTCCTGGGTGACGTCCTCCCCCACCGCGGCGCGCACCAGGTGGGGCCCGGCCAGGGCCATCGAGCCGCGGCCCTTGACCATGGGGACGAAGTCAGCCAGGCCGGGGATGTAGGCGGTCCCCGCCGCGCACGGCCCCATGAGCGCCGCCACCTGCGGGATGACCCCGCTCATGACGACCTCCTCGCGGAACAGGTGGCCCGAGCCGGCGAACAGCGACCCGACGGCCTCCTGGATCCGCGCCCCCGCGGAGTCCAGCAGCCACACCAGCGGGATCCGCTTGCTCAGCGCCAGCGCGCGCAGCCGCGTGGCCTTCAGCTCCCCGGTCATGCCCATCGACCCGGCCATCACGGTGAAGTCGTAGGCGACGACCGCGGTCAGCCGCCCGTTGACCTTGCCGTAGCCGGTGAT
>DASXCN010000626.1:0-2177 GCA_036491155.1 Solirubrobacteraceae bacterium
CATCAGGACGACCGCCATGTGACTCGGCGACTCCTTGGTCTTCTCACGCTCGTGGCCGACGTCCTTGGGCTTGTCGCCGTACTTGGAGGCAAATCCGTCGACCCCGTACTTGAGCCCATGGACCTCCAGACGCGTGATCCCCGTGTGCTCGACATCCGTGACCGTCTGGGTGTAGTCGTCGCGCTGCAGGGAGCGCACCAGGCGGCTGACGGCGCGATTGCCGGCCGCCGCCATCAGCCCGGACAGGTCGCCCGCACGCGCGCCGGGCTGCCGTGTCTGGGGGCCCGTTGCCGCCGCGCGGTCGCGCCGCTCAGAGCCCGGGTCCGCTGGCGATCGCGTGTGCATGTGCGCGCATCGTCGCCGGTCGCCGGTCGTGGATCAAGACTCACGAAACGACGGACAGCGCGGCGCTGTCCACTCCGCGGGCGATATAGCGCTTCAGGCCGCTATGCCGCCCGCGCGACCACGACGTGGGCCTCCTGCGGGAACTCCAGCGCGCCGTCGACCTCGTAGCGCGCCAGCGCCTCCACCACCGACGCGGTGATCCGCTCGGTCACGCCCGGCCGCCCGAGCCGCTCGGCCAGCAGGCTGGCCAGCGGGGTCGCCGTCAGCTGGATGCTGACCCATTCCGCCGTGGAGGCGAAGCGGACGAGCTTGGTCTCGGTGGTGATGGTGATGTCACGAAAGCCGGCGTCACGCACCAGCTTGTCCACGAGCGTGGCGTAGGCCAGCACGTGCTCGGCGCGCTTGGTCTGCGACGCGCCCGTGCCCAGGTGGTGATCGAGCGCCTGGGCCAGCGCGAGGGTGCCCGGGTTGTCCTCGATGGGCCCGTACACGCTGAGGCCGAGGCGGCCGTCGCCGGTCAGCACGCGGCGCATCTGCGCGAGTGCCGCGGCCCGGTTGGGGAAGAACTGCAACCCCAGCTGGCACAGCACGATGTCGAAGGCGGCGTCGTCGAAGGGCAGCATGAGCGCGCTGCCGCGCACGAAGTCCACCCCGGGGCTCTTGGCGCGGGCCACCGCCAGCATCGCCGGGTTGATGTCCAGCCCCCGAACGCTCCCCTCGGACCCCACGCGCTCAAGCGCGGCCCGGGTGACCACGCCGGTGCCGCAGGCGACGTCAAGCACGCGCTCGCCGGGGCGCACCCCGGTGCGCTCCACCAGGTCGGTGGCCCACAGCGCGGTCACCGCGGGCACGAGGTGGCGCTCGTATAGCTCGGCCTCGCGGCCCTGGACCTGCCAGTGCTCGGCGGCCGACATGGTGCTCACACCTCCGCGGCCAGCATCTGGAGGTTCTGGCGCAGCCAGCGGTGGGCCGGGTCGTCGTCGTAGTCCTCACACCACCACAGCGCCTCGACGATCGCCTCCGAGGCGCCCGGGCAGGGCATGATCCGCAGGTCCAGCGGCTGGGCCAGCTTCTCGGCCAGGCGGGCCTGCATGAGGGCCACGCGGTCGGTGCCGGTGATGAGGAACGGGACCGCCTGATAGCTCTCCACGCGCACCGAGACGTGGGGCTGGATGCCGAGGATGGCCAGCTGGGCCAGCAGCGGAGCCGACGAGGTGCGGCCGCGGTCGGGCACGAAGGGGGCCACCCAGTTCATGCGCGCGAGATCGGCAACGCTCGGGGTGCCACCGTTCAGGGCCGTGTTGCCGTTCCAGCAGACGCACACCCAACGGTCGCGAAAGAGCTCGGCCGAGCGCACGTGCGGGACCATGAGCGCCGTCAGCGGAGGGGAGACGATCCCGTCGATGCGGCGGATGAGCTCCTCGGCCTCGGCGGCCAGCGGCCCGTGCACCAGCAGGATGTGCAGCCGCACGTTGGGCGCGGCGCGTTCGACCAGCGCCGAGAGCCGGTCACCGATGACCGCCAGCGTGTAGTCGGCCATCAGCAGCGTGAACTCGCGGTTGGAGGTCTGCGGGTCGAAGTCGGTCTCGGCCGCGAACACGCGCTCGGCCGCCGCGCACGCCGCCTCGACATGCTCGGCCAGCTGCGCGGCCAGCGGCGAGAGCAGGTAGTCCCCACCGCGGCGCACCAGCAGCTCGTCGTCGAAGTGGCGGCGCAGCCGGGCCAGGGCCGCGCTCGCCGCCGGTTGGGTCACCGCGACGCGCTCGGCGGCGCGGGTGACGTTGCGCTCGCGGATGAGCTCGCGCAGGATGACGAGCAGGTTGAGGTCCAGC
>DASXCN010000627.1:0-9946 GCA_036491155.1 Solirubrobacteraceae bacterium
CAGGAAGGTGGCGGTCATCCCGGCCTTGAGCCCGAAGCGGTTGCCGCGCTTGATCGAGGTCAGCGCCCAGTGGAGCGTCAGCGATGAGGACAGCAGGATGGCGGTGTTGATGCCCGCCACCGCCTCCGGCAGCTTGGTGCCTGCCGCGGGCCACGGGTCGTGACTCACGACCCGGATGAAGAAGTACGCCGTGAAGAACGCCCCGAAGATCATCACCTCCGAGATGATGAACAGGAGCATGCCCAGCGTCGGCGCGTGCACGCGGGAGGACTGGTGCGCCGGGGGCGGGCCGTGATGGGGCTCGGCATGGGCAATCGAAGCGGCTTCCATCAGATCCTCCTACCTCTGGTGAGAGCCACCACTAGGCGGCGCGGACGGGGTCTTGGGCAACGACGTGCTGCACGTCCTTGCCGGTGGCACTGCGGACGCGCTCGATGAGATCGGCGCGCAACCACCCGGACTTGGTCTCGGGCAGCGTCGAGATCACGATGTCGTCGACCCGGAAGTACTGCAGCGCGTTGGTGATCGCGGTGTAGGGGTCCGGGTCGCCGATCATCCCGGCGGCGGTCAGTCCGGCGTCGTGCAGCCTGCCCAGCACCAGCGACAGACGGGTGCGGGCCCGTTGCGCCGAGACGCCACCACCGCCCTCCTGGGGCACGACCACGATGAACAACCGCTCGTGCTTGTCGGTCTCGGCCGCGGCCTTGGCCTTGAGCGTCTCCAGCAGGTCGTCGCTCGAGGCCGAGCGGTTGGCGACGGCCAGGGTGACCTTGAACTCGAGTCCCTCAGAGTCGATGTCGGCCACCACGTGCTCCACGGGCAGGCCCGTGGCCTGGCGCAGGCGCTCAGGAAGGTCGCGCCGCAGCCAGCCGGAACGCGACTCGGGGTAGGTGGAGATGATGATCGCGTCGGGGTTGTACTCGCGCACCGCGTCCATCGTGGCGGCGTAGGGGTCGGGGTCGCCGACCTCCCCCACGGCCTCGATCCCCTCAGAGCGGACGAACCCGACCGCCAGGTCCACGCGGGTCTGGGCGGCGTCGAACACCGAGTCGTCGTAGACGACGTAGCCTGCCCGGGGCTGGGTCTGGGGCACGCACAGCACGAACCGCGAGGGCTCCTCGGCGGCGTGGCGGCGCACAGCGTCGACCAGCGGCTTACCGCCGACCGTCTCGTTGGCGACGACCAGGATCGTTCGCATCAGTGATGGGCCCCGCTGCCGCTGCCTCCGGCGGTCGCCCCGGCGCCGGCGGTCACCGGCCGCGCCTCGGTGGGCGGCTTGAAGATGCCGTGCACGGCGCCCGGCACCCCGTACTCGTAGGGGCCGCCGACCACGGTCGGGACGGCATCGAAGTTGAAGATCGGCGGCGGCGAGGACACCTGCCACTCGAGCGTCATCGCGCGCCACGGGTTGGAGGCGGCGCGCGGTCCCCACTTCCAACTGGCGACGATGTTGTAGAGGAAGATGAGCGTGCTGGCGCCGAGCACGAACGACGACAGCGAGATGAACAGGTTCCAGGCGGCGAACTTCTCGGCGTACTCGGCGACGCGGCGTGGCATCCCCTGGATGCCGATGATGTGCATGGGGCCGAAGGTGAGGTTGAAGAAGATGAACGTCATCCAGAAGTGCCACTTGCCCAGGCGCTCGTCGAACATTCGCCCGGTCATCTTCGGGAACCAGTAGTAGACGCCGGCGAAGATCGTGAACAGCGACCCGCCGAACAGCACGTAGTGGATGTGGGCGACGATGAAGTACGTCTGGCTGACGTGAATGTCGAACGGGATCATGGCCAGCATCACGCCGCTGATCCCGCCCAGCGTGAACATCGTGAGGAAGCCGAGCGCGAACAGCATCGGCGTGTCGAGGTGCAGGACGCCGCGCCACAGCGTGGCCAGCCACGAGAAGATCTTGATCCCGGTCGGGACGGCGATGATGGCCGTGGTGATCATCATCGGGATCCGGATCCAGGGCGCCATGCCGCTGACGAACATGTGGTGAGCCCACACGGTGAACCCCAGCACCACGATGGCCAGCAGGGAGAAGGCCATCATCCGGTAGCCGAAGATCGGCTTGCGCGACTTGACCGCGATGACCTCGGAGATGATCCCGAAGCCCGGCAGCATCATGATGTAGACCGCCGGGTGCGAGTAGAACCAGAAAACGTGCTGGTACATGATCACGTTGCCGTTCTTGCCCGCGCCCACGAACGCGTCGAAGAAGTGGAAGTGCAACGACACGTCGAGGAGCACGAAGAACTGCGAGGCGGCGATGAACGGGGTGGCGATGACGACCAGCAGCGAGGTCGAGAAGTTCGCCCACACCAATAGCGGCATCCGGAAGAAGCTCATGCCGGGCGCGCGCATGGTGATGATCGTCACCAGGAAGTTCAGCGCGGTGGCGATCGAGGAGGCGCCAGCGAACTGCACCGCGAGCGAGAAGAACATCTGTCCGATCGGCATCGTCGTCGACAGCGGGGCATAGGCGGTCCAGCCGGCGGCAAACGAGCCGCCCGGGGCCAGGAAGCTCATCAGCATCATGGTTCCGGCGACCGGCAGCATCCAGAACGAGAGCGCGTTCAGGCGCGGGAAGGCCATGTCGGGGGCGCCGATCATCAACGGCAGCACGAAGTTCGCCAGGCCGGCGAACACCGGGATCACGAACAGGAAGATGAGCACGGTGGCGTGGACCGAGAACACGCCGTTGTACTGCTCGGGGGTGAGGAACTGCATGCCCGGCTTGGCCAGCTGGGCGCGGATGAGCATCGCCAGCAGGCCGCCGACGAGCAGGAAGAAGAACGACGTGACCACGTACTGGATCCCGATGACCTTGTGGTCGGTGTTGACGCGGAAGTAGTCGCGCCAGGTGTGGGCGCCGTGCGCCGAGTGGTCCTCGGGGCGGGTGGGCTTGCCCGAGATCCAATAGAACCAGTAGTCCGCGGTCCCGAGGCCGACCAGGAAGAACAGCGGCACGCCGATCAGCGACACGATGGTGATCGCGTTGCCGTCGATGATCGGATGCTCGTGCATTAGCCACCGCACGAGGACGGTCAGACCGAACGTAAACGCGAACCCGATGACGTCAAAAAGCGCGGCCCGGTACCACCCGGGGGCGCGGAGCTTTGCCGGAATGGCCATTAGCGTTCCTTCCTGAATGTGCTCTCGGTCCAACTCATCCTGCCGATCCTCCCGATCCGCTTGCGCCGCCTGTCCCGGTGGCGTACCCCGGCTCGCCTGAGTTCAGTGCCGCCGGCGGCTCTGCCCCGACGGGCGGCGCCCCCCCGGGCTTCTGCCTGCCCAGCCATGCCTTGAACGCCGTGGAGGTGACCACGTGCACGGGGGCGCGCATGAGTGAGTGCCCCGCGCCGCACAGCTCCGTGCACTCGGCCGGGTAGTTGCCCAGTCGCGTCGGCGTCACTCGCAAGGTGGTGGTGATACCGGGGACGGCGTCGAGCTTGACGGAGAACTCGGGCACGAAGAAGCTGTGGATGACGTCGTAGGAGCGCAGGTGGAAGACCACTGGCTGGCCCTTGGGCAGGTACAGGTCCGAGGAGAGGATCTGCTTGCCGCCCGAGCCCGCGTAGCCGAACTCGAAGGCGAACTGGCGCTCGGTGACGTTGACCACCATGGCCCCGGGATGGGTCTTCTCGTTGGAGCGCAGCACCGAGTAGGCGTAGCCGCACAGGCTGACCAGGAGGATGGCCGGAATCGCGGTCCAGACCACCTCCAGGCGCGTGTTGCCGTGGATCGGCGGCCCGTCCTTTTCCTCCTCGCCCGGCTTCATGCGGAACTTCCAGACCGAGTACAGGACGACCGTCTCGACGAGCACGAAGACCGGCACGGACACGATCAGCAACACGTCATAGAGCGTGTGGATGTGCTGCGCCTGGGTCGACCCCTCGGCGGGGAACCACGGGATCGACAGAGCGACGGGGATGCCGATGGCGATGGCGATAGCCCCAATCAGCCCCATTTGAAGCAGAGGCCTGTTACGCACGTCTCCCGCCTTGTGTCCTCATCTCCGCCCTGCATCCTATGGGTTCTGAACGACGAACGGCACCAGGCATGTACGGCCGCCCGCGGGGGTGCTTATGATTGAGGCAATCGTTGCAAACGCCGAGCGGAGGCGCACAATGCTCGTTTCAGAGGGAATGTCAGAAGAGGTGCTGACAATCGGTCCTGGCCACTCCCTGCGGGCGGCCGCGACGGCGATGTGGGCACGGCAGGTGGGCGCGGCGGTGGTCCACGATCCCGAGGCTCAGGGGCCGGGCGTGATCACCGAGCGCGACGTGCTGCAGGCGGTCGCGCAGGGCATGGACCCCGACGCTGAGGCCGTCGCAGACCATCTCACCGCCAACCTCACCTTCGCGCGCCCGGACTGGTCGCTTGAGCATGCCGCCGCCGCCATGGTGGCCGGGGGGTTCCGTCATCTCGTGGTCGTCGAGGGCTCCGACGTCGTCGGGGTCCTGTCGATGCGCGACATCGTGCGCGTGTGGTGTGGCGAGGGGGCCGACTGCGACGTGCCCGCCTCCGCCGGGTAGGGCCCGCGTCGTCCGGCCGGCCGGGGCGCACCTGGCTCGGCTAGCGTTGGCGCCATGAGGTATCCGGGCCGCGAGATCGCGGCGGCGCTGGGCGACGCCGTGCCCTCCGATCACGCCCGCCAGACGCTGGCCGAGAGCTATGTCGAGCGGACCGCGGGCCGGGTGGCCGGGCAGCCGTGGCGCGTGCTGGACCTCGGCTGCGGCCCCGGCGACTCGGTCGACCTGTTCCGTGCGCGCGACCCGGAGGTGCGGTGGATCGGACTCGACATCGAGGGCTCGCGCGAGGTGCTCTCGCGCACTCGCACCGATGCGCGCTTTGAGCAGTTCGACGGCGTGGCCATCCCCTTCGCCGACGACAGCTTCGACCTGGTCTACTGCAAGCAGGTGCTCGAGCACGTGCACCGTCCGGCCGCGCTGATCGCCGAGGTGGCCCGGGTGCTGGCGCCGCACGGGAGCTTCGCCGGCTCGACGTCGCAGATGGAGCCGTTTCACTCCCAGAGCACGTTCAACTACACGCCCAGCGGTCTGAAGTCGCTGCTCGCGTCCGCCGGCCTACAGCTCGTCGAGCTGCGCCCCGGCATCGACGCCGTGACGCTCATCGCGCGGCGTCTGGCCCCCCACGGCAATGCGCGGGCCGATCGCATCTGGGGTCGCTGGTGGGGCAACCGCTCGCCGTTGAACCGGGGCCTGGACCTCTACGGTGCGGCGCGGCGGTTGGACGCCCGCGCGCTGAACGCGACGAAGCTGCTGTTCTGCGGCCAGTTCGCCTTCGAGGCCAGAGCGGCCGCGCCCCATCCGGGCCTCGCGGCGCCCACGCCGGCGCCCGACTAGTGGTGGTGCTCCTCGGGGAGCTCTGAGATGTCGCGACGGGTGTCGCGGATCCACATGACGGTGGTGACGATGAAGAGGATCAGCCCGGCGATCGAGATGAACCAGTTGATGGTCGTTCCGATCACGACCAGCGTGATCCCCGCCGCGCAGGCCACGGGCAGGAACGTCGGGCCGGGGAGATGGATCTCCTCGCCGACGGGCGGCGGGTCGTGCTCCGTGCTCACGAGTGGACGTAGATGGCGGCAGCGACGAAGGTGATGCCGAACATGAACAGGCACGCCGCGGCCGCCAGAAGGCCGGAGCGCAGGTTCTTGCGGGCGAGCTTTCGATCCATTGCGGTCCTAGATCGTAGTGGTTGCGGGGGTCTGAGTGATCCTCGGGCTGCGTGCGGGGATGGCCACTACAGCTTGACGTCGATGACCATGGCCGCGAACAGCAGCGCCAGATACACCATCGAGAACAGATACAGCCGCAGCGCGGTGCGGCGGTCGGCGCGGCGATAGAGCAAGACGGCGCCGCCGACGAAGGCGAGGCCGAGGACCATCGAGGCGGCGAGGTATGCGCCGCCGAACACGCCGACACAGAACGGCAGCTGGCTGACGGCATAGAGCAGGGCGGAGTACAGGACGATGTGCAGGCGGGTGGTGTCCTCGCCGCGCACCACGGGCAGCATGGGGACGCCCACCTCCGCGTACTCGTCCTTCATGAGCAGGCTCAGGGCCCAGAAGTGCGGCGGGGTCCAGTAGAAGACGATCGCGAACAGGTACACCGCCGTCCATGACAGCGACCCGCGGGTGGCGGCCCAGGCCACGAGCGGCGGCATCGCCCCGGCGGCTCCGCCGATGACGATGTTCTGGGGCGTCCGGCGCTTGAGCCACATCGTGTAGACGCCGACGTAGCCGACGAAGCCGCCGAGCGCCAGCGTCGCCGACAGCACGTTGACGGTCAGCGACAACAGCACAAAGGAGGCGATCTGCAGGGCGATGCCGAAGCGGACCGCCGCCGCCGGGCTGACGCGCCCCGACGGGATCGGCCGGTTGGCGGTCCGGCGCATCCGCGCGTCGATGTCGCGATCCCAGTAATGGTTGATGGCGCCGGCGCCTCCGGCGGAGAGATAGCCGCCGGCGCAGGTCAGCGCCACCCGGGAGACCTTGGGGTCGCCGGCGACCTCCATGGTCATCACCGTCGTGAACAGCAGCAGCGACTGGACCTTGGGCTTGGTGAGGTCGACGTAGTCGGCGATCAGCTGGCGCGTGCGCGAGCGCGACGCGCCCGAGGCGGCGGTGGCGGGAACGGCCGTCATCGCGGACGCCCGGGCAGCATCATCCGCCCGTGCGCGTGAACTGCTCGCTGCCACCGCGCTTCTGGGTCATGCCCGTGGAGCGCTCGATCTGGCGCCGGATATCGCGCATCGGCTCCACGGAGCGCACCCGCGGGATCTCGTCGAAGTTGTTGACGGGCGGGGGCGAGGATGTGAACCATTCCAGCGTGTTGCCCTTCCAGGGATCCGGGCCGGCGATGCGCCCGACGCGCAGGCTCCGCGCGACGTTGAGGATGGTCACCAGGACCCCGAGACCGAGGATGAAGGATCCGATCGTCGAGATCAAGTTGTAGGTGGACCATCCCAGCCCCGGCTGGTAGGTGAAGACGCGCCGCGGCATCCCCGAGAGCCCGAGGGCGTGCTGGACGAAGAAGGTCAGGTTGAAGCCGATGAACATCAGCCAGAACGACGCCTTGCCCACACCCTCGTTGAGCATCCGCCCGGTCATCTTGGGGAACCAGTAGTACAGGCCGGCGAACACCGTGAAGACGGCGCCGCCCATGAGCACGTAGTGGAAGTGCGCCACCACGAAGTAGGTGTCGTTGAGTTGCCAGTCGACCGGGAAGACGGCCAGGAAGATTCCGGTGATCCCGCCGATGACGAAGATCGCGATGAAGCCGACGGCAAAGTACAACGCCGTGGTCATCACGATCGAGCCCCGCCACAGGGTCGCGATCCAGTTGAAGATCTTCACCCCCGTGGGCACCCCGATGAGGAACGAGCTCAGCATGAAGAAGCCCAGCACGACGATCGGCACCGGTGAGGCGAACATGTGGTGCGCCCACACCAGCGTCGCCAGGAAGGCGATGACCGCCGTCGAGGCCGCGATCGCCTTGTAGCCGAAGATTGGCTTGCGGCTGAACACCGGGATGATCTCCGAGATCATCCCGAACCCGGGCAGGATCATGATGTAGACCTCGGGGTGGCCGAAGAACCAGAACAGGTGCTGCCACAGCACCGGCGACCCATGGGCGGTTGGGTCGAAGAAGTGGGTGCCGAAGTGGCGGTCGGTGAGCAGCATCGTCACCGCGGCGCCCACGACCGGGAGCGCGATGATGAGCAGGATCGCGTAGACCAGCACGCTCCACACGAACAGCGGCAGGCGGTTCCAGGTCATGCCCGGCGCCCGCATGTTCACGATCGTCGCGTAGAAGTTGATCGCGCCCACCAGCGAGGAGATGCCGGTGATGTGGATGAGGAAGATCCAGGCGTCCTGCCCGCCGCTGGGCGAGTACAGCGACTCCGAGAGCGGCGGGTAGCTCCACCAGCCCGCGCTGGGCGGGTGGAAGAAGAGGGTGGCGTAGAAGACGATCCCGCCGAAGAGCAGCAGCCAGAACGAGAGCGCGTTCAGCCGCGGGAAGGCCATGTCCCTCGCCCCGATCATCAGCGGCAGGAAGTAGTTGGCGAAGCCCGCCATGACCGGAACGACGAAGAGGAAGATCATCGTCGTCCCGTGCAGCGTGAGCAGCTGGTTGTAGTGCTCGGAGGTGAGCAGCGTGTTGTTGGGCACGCTGAGCTGCAGGCGCATCATCAGCGCCTCGACCCCACCCAGGCAGAAGAAGACGAAGGTGAGGACCAGGTACATGATCCCGATCTTCTTGTGGTCGGTGGTGGTGACCCAGTCCACCCACTTCTTGGTCTCGCGCGGGCGCGTGACGTCATGGGCGATGACCTGGGGGACCGGACTCAGGACGTCTTCGCTGGTGATGGTGGCCATGTGCCTCTTAGTTTCCTAGCTGATTCGTCGCGGTGAGGACCTGTCGCAGCTGGCCCACCTGCGAGTTCTGGCTCGAGATGAGCTGCTTCTGCCGGGCGAGCCACTTCGTGTAGTACGCCGGGGTGACCACATGGACGAACGCGACCATCGCCGCATGGTTGGTCCCGCACAACTGGGCGCACTGCCCGCGGAAGGTGCCGGTGTGCAGCGCCTTGAACCACGTGTAGGTCGTGTAGCCCGGGACGGCGTCGACCTTGCCGCCCAGCGACGGCACCCACCAGGAGTGGATGACGTCCGTGGATTGGATGGCCAGCACGATCGTGGTGTGCTCGGGCACGACCATCGTGGTGAAGGAGTAGGCCTTGAGCTTGGGACTGAACGAGTCCTTCAGGCAGTCGTTGCCGTAGACGTAGCGCCAGATGAACTGGCGCCCCTGGATGCAGACGGTGAGCTTCTTGCCGTTGGGCGGCGTGGGGGCGTTGACCGAGGCTGACAGCACCAGCCCGTTGGCGTCGGAGTTGGGCGGGTTGACGATGCTCGGGAGCTTGATGAAGGTCACGACCGTGAGCACCACCAGGATCAGCGCGGCGGCGACGGTCCAACCGATCTCCAGACGGGTGTTGCCGTGGATCTGAGCCGCGACCGGGCTGCGCTTGGCGCGGAAACGCCAGACGGAGTAGATCAGCGCGCCCTCGACGAGCACCGCAACGATCGCCGCGATGTAGAGGACGATGTTGTAGAGCGAGTGGATCTGGTTGGCGTTGGGAGAGCCACCCGACTTGGGTTCGATGAAGTTGGCCAGCGCGGCGGGCGCGATGACGAGAGAGCCGATCAGCACCACGGCGAGCACCGGGATCGCGCTGCGGAGCAGAGTCCGCCGGCCTGGATCTGGATGCTCGCGGCGCCGGCGGGACTTGGCGTCGTTGACGTCGGGTCGCAAGGCGCGCGGGATTCTATAAGTCCGGGCCGCTGCTTCGCGCCCCGCCATCGGGATCGCGCTCGCCACGCGCGTGGTGAGACGCGATGGTACGCACGCTCCAAAATGACTCCGGAGCGGCCCTTTTTTGCCGCCGGTTCTTATACTGGCGCGCGTTGCGAGCGTCACGGGCCATCAGAGCGGGAGCCTGGGCCTTGGTCGCCGCGGGGGTGGCGGGCCCCGTCCTGCGACGCCGGGTCAAGCTGCCCGCAGCCGCGGTGCTCGGGGCCGGAGGCCTGTCGGTCCCCGCCCTGGTGGTGGCCATGCCGCGCAGTCGCGTGCGCGACGCTGGCCTCGTCGCGCTGAACATGTGGGTCTATCTGGCCGCCTACGAGCTGCCCAACGACGACCCCGAGGCGCTGGCCCGGCGGGTGCGGATCGACTATCCGATCGCCGTGGACCGGATCATCGGCCTCGGCGTTCCTCCGACGGTCCGTTTTCAGACCGACTTCTCGGACCCGGCTGACATCAACCGCTTCGAGCGGCTCCTGGTGTGGTGTCACTGGGCGTGGTTCCTCGTGCCGCACGGCAGCGTTGCCTACGTGGCGTGGCGCGCGCCGGAGCGC
>DASXCN010000628.1:0-6873 GCA_036491155.1 Solirubrobacteraceae bacterium
GCGCGTGCCGGAGTCGAAGTACGCCGAGCCACCCCCGACCTGGACGTCGCGGATGTCGGCGGCGGGAATGAAGCGCAGCCGCGCGTCGGTGGAGGTGGCGTCGGCCAGGGCGGTGCAGGTGACGATGTCGACGCCGGTACCCCCACGCGCGACGTATCCCCCGGTGAGCTCGCCGCCGGCCGTGGCGACCGTCACCCGCGGGAAGCCCACGGGCCCCATGGCGTTGTAGGCCACGCCCAGCAGCAGCGCGACGCCGAGCAGGGCCCACATGAGCCGCGAGCGCGCCAGCGCCAGCGCCGAATCCGGGCGCGGCAGCCGGCTGAGCGCGCGGCCGCAGCCGGTCAGGATCACGCCGGTGATCAACAGCACGCCGACGGGCGCCGAGGCGAACAGGCTGGCCAGCGCCACCAACAGCCACAGCCCGACGTGAACCGGCCGCCAGCGCTTGGTGTCCGCCCGCGCCTTCTCCGCCGAGGGCGGCTCAAAGCGCGGGGGCGGCGGCGCGATCTCCTGCGCGCCCCGGCCCGCGCGCCGCCGCCAGTGGCGCATCCGCAAGCGGTCGCGCGAGCGGGCGATCTCCTGGCGCGGGTACCAGGGCAGCGGGCCCAGATGCGTGAGGGCCAGCCACGTCCCCGCCAACACGAGCGTGCCCACCACCACCGCGACCCAGCTCGCCGCGCTCTGCAGCAATCTGGTGACGAACAGCGAGGCCAACCGGTTGGACAGCAGCGCGACGAGGCCCGCGATGAGGAGGATGTTGAAGCCGGCGACCACCTGCACCGCCCACTCGTCGGGCTGGGGGCCCGCATCGGGCTGGGCCGCGGCGGGCGCGGGGGTCGCGTCCGGCGGCGGCGGCGTGGCGGGCGGCGGCACCGGGTCATGGGGGTGCACCAGCGTGTGCCACTCGACGCGGTGATCTGACCAGTTGCGCCGGGCGGCCAGCCATGCCAGGGCGCCGGCGGCGGTGCCGGCGACCGCCGCCTCCACGGTCCAGAGGAAGCCGTGCCCGATCAGCTGCCACCCGCTGAGCGCGTCGGCTCCGTCGACGGCGGGCAGTTGCGCGGCCCCGAAGCGCACGAGCTCGCACACCCACCCGAACACGAGCATGACGGCCAGTACCACCGCCACCCCCGCCACGACCCTGACGATCGCGCGCAACTCCCCGGCCAGCCCGCTCACCTGTCCATCATCTCCGACCGGCTCCCACGTGTCCACTCGCCACCCCGCGCGCTCGACGGGGCCGGTGACACCGTCGAGGGTAATGCCGAGGCGCTACTTGCGGGTGAAGCCCGGCAGAGCGTCGATCTGGCTGGTCAGCCAGGCGCTCGTGGACTGGTTACCCGACAGGGCGGCCTCGAGCTGGGCGAACTGCTGGGTGAGGTGACGCTGTTTGTCGTCCAGCGCGGACTGCATCGTCGCGATCCGCCGGCCGAGCGTGGACGTCTGGCGGTCGTCACCGGAGAGCCGCACCGCGATGGTGCCGCCGAGCCCGGAGTAGTTGTTGACGGTCGTGGCCATGCTGTTGGCCCAGGCACCGACGACCTTCTGCACCGCGACGGAATCGCTGCGGAGCGCCGTCTCGAGTGTGGCGGCGTTGAGCGCCAGGTTGCCGGCGAGCTCTGACGCGGTGGGGCCGCCGCTGCTGGCCGCGCCGGTGCTGACCCCGAGGTCGAGCATGCTGGCCATGCCCGTAGGGAGCCCGGACCCGCCCTTGGTCATCAGCGAGCGCATGGAGGAGAGCAGGCTCTTGAGCTGGTTGTCGCCGAAGAGGGCGCCCTGGGTTGGATCGCTCGAGGTGGGCTTGGTGGAGAGCTGGGTCTGGATGGCGCTCAGTGCCGCGTTGTAATCGGTGGTGAACTGGTTGATCGCGGACTCGACCTTCGACGCGTCCGCAGCGGGCGCACCGACATTGACGGTGATTGGGCCCGACGTGGTCGTGACCCCGGTGAGAGTCAGCGTGACCCCGGGGATCGCGCTGGTGACCACGTTGGAGCTCGACCGCCCGTCGACCCCGTCGACGGTGTAGGTGGCGTCCTGGCCGCGCTTGGCGCGGGTCGCCTGCTCAGAGAGGATGCCGTCGGCGCCAGAGGTCGAGATGAAGCTCGGGCCCGTGTCGCCGGTGTTGCGATTGGACAGTACGATCGTGCCCGCGTCGGTAGCCGCCGCGTACACCGTGGCCGACTGGTCGCTGTTGATCGCGTCAGCGAGGTCATAGACCGAGGCGCCGGCCTTGACCGGCGTGTCGTGGCCGTCGATGGTGATCGTCCCGTCAGCGGCAGGGGCGGTGAAGGCAAAGGTGCGCTGCGCGGCGTTGGCCAGCTGCCCGACGGAGACCTGATAGCCGCCGACGCCGGCCCCCGTGGTGGTGCTGGCCGCCACTCGCGTCGCGTCGCTGGAGGTCGCCTTCTGCGTTCCGCGATAGAGCTTCGGGTCCAGCAGGGCCAGCGCGTCGGCGTTGACCTTCTTGAGCGCGGCCTGGATGCTGGTGAGCTGCGTCTTGCGGGCCTGCAGGACCTGCTGCTGGTTCTGCAGCTGCGTGACCGGCCGCTTCTGGATCTCCATCATCTGCGACACGATCTTGGCCGTGTCGAGGCCCGAGGCCAGGCCGGTGACCTGGATCGGGGCGTTGCTGGTGGAGCTGGTTGAGATCGAAGAGGTGGACATCGCCACCGTCGTCATCGGCCCAAGCCGGAGCGGCGGGCATGGGGTCTAGACCCCATATGTGCTTTCTTGAGGTCTCAGCGGGCGACCGCCCTACATCGTCCTCGAGCAGCAGTTCGCCGCCGCGATGGCGCGGGACTGGACACGGTCTGAGATAGGATCAGATGCGACTATGCCGAGGAGGGACCGGGGGACACGTAGATGGTCAACACCGGCATGAGCCAAACCGGCTTTCGCTGTATCACCCGCCCGGGGTGATGCGGCTTCACCCGCGTAACCGCGAGAAATCTCGGGTGGCGCGGCACCGGGTCGGAGCCCGGATCAGAGGGCTGGTTCGTGCGATCCGCGAGGGCGACGACGCCACCATCGAGGCCGCCGTCCTACGGCTGAGCCGCAGCCGGCGGTGGCTCGCGCCGCTGGCGTTGACCGTGAGCGCGCTCGTGCTGCTGGTCGAGGGACTGAGGCTCGTCTTCTCCAACTGGCGGCTCACGCTGATCCAGGCGCTCCCGGCCATGTGGATCTGGGTGGCCATGCTCGACCTCAAGATCCACGTCCTGCACGGGCGCAGCTTTCACACCATCCGGGGGCCGCTCGCCTGGGCGGCGGTAGGGCTGATCGTGATCGTCACGGCGGGGTGCTTCTACCTCAACGCGGTCGTCGCCTTTGCCATCACCAACCCCGAGGGGCCAGGGATTCATGCAGCGATGGCCAAGGCGCGCGGCCATCTGCGCGTCATCTTGGGATCGGGCGCCGCGGTGGGTCTCGCCCTCGGGATCGCGGCGATCGTCGTCACTCGATACCACCGGCCGTGGTTCGCGTTGTCGATGAGCATCGTCATCGGCGTGATGATGGTGTGCTACCTGGCGGTGCCGTCGAGGATCATCGGCGTCAAGCCGATGCAGTCCCGGCGCGACAAGCTCGTCACCGGTGCCGTCAGCGGAGCGGTGGGGGCGGTGGTGTGCACTCCGCCCTACGTGCTGGGCCGGATCGGGATCCTCATGCTCGGCTCAAAGGCGCTGTTGATCCCTGGGGTGGTCCTGATGGCCCTCGGCTTCACGTTGCAGGCGGGAGCCACCGGAGCCGTGAAAGCGATCAAGATGAGCGCCACGTTGCTGGCCGGATCAAAGCCGGCGGCGGTGTGACGCCAGCGGGAGTGGACCCTCAGACCAGGTTGAGGTGCCTGGCCCGGCGCACCGCCTCCGTGCGTGTGCCGACGCCGAGCTTGCGGTAGATGTTCTTGGTGTGGGTCTTGACGGTGTTGATGGAGACGAACAACTCCGAGGCGATCTCGGCCTTGGACATGACGGTGGGCAGGTAGCGGAGGACCGCCTCCTCGCGATCTGAGAGCGGCTCCAAGAGCACGCGACGCGGGTCATCGAGGGACGGAGCGCCCTGTTGCTCGATGAGCGCGATGATCTCGCCGGCGAGCGTCCGCCGCCGCGTCGGGGTGGGCGTGCACCGCCTGAGTAGTTGCGCCAGCGGGGAGCCGACCGCCAGCAGCGGGAAGCGGAAGCTTTCGGGCTGCGCCCGGTCCAGAGCCTCCGCGACGAGCTCGAGCGCACCGTCCTCGTCGTGGCGCAGGTGCCGGCATACGGCGGCCAGACCGCACGCCTCGACGGCGACCGCGGCGTCCTGGGTCCCGGCGTCACGAAAGAGCTCTGGCGCGAGAAGCTCGAGCGCCTCCGCTGCGTCGCCGCGGGCAAGGGCGAGCCGGGCGCGCACCACCGCGGCTTGGAGGGGTGCCTCTGCCGCGATCCCGTCGCGCTCCAGGGCCTGAAGTGATCGGGCGGGGTCCCCGGCGGCGGCCAGAAGGCGTGCCTCGAAGAAGCCGGCCGCCACGACCAGGCTCCGCGGCAGTCCCCACTCATCGATGTCGTTGCGCGCCGAGTGGGCGGTGCGCACCGCACCTGCGATATCCGTCCGCCCGTCCACGACAGCCTGGAAGAGCGCGGTCAGAGACAAGGTCGTTCGTGTCTGAGCGGACCCGGTGGCTCGCGCGGCCGCCCCGAGCCAGTGGCCGGCGTCGCCAAACGCGGCCCAATTGAGGTGTGCGATCCCCAGCGCCAGGAACGCGGCGGCGGCGGCCGGGTCCTCGTCCCAGCCGTTGCGCATGGCCAGGTCCACGGCGCCGCGGGCGAAGCCGGCGGCCTCGTGCAGCCTGCCGTCGAGCGCCGTGAGCAGCGCGAGCTGGGCCAGGCAATCGAGGACGACGTACTCGCACGAGTCGCGACGTGCCAGCTCCAGGGCCTCCTGGAGCTGAGTCACGCCGCGGCCGGTGTCCTCGATCCAGTACTCGGCGATGGCGAGGTAGACGTGTGCGACGACGCGCAGATCGCCAGGGGCCTCGGCGACCTGGAGACTGCCGAGGACCTTGTGCGCCGCATTCCGGGTCGCGTCGTAGTCCCCGCGCAACCGCGCGTCGAGCATCGTCACGATGGTGCGCGACAGCGCAAAGCGTGCACGCCGTTTGGCGGGCACGTCGCGTGCCTTGGCCTCGGCGAGCTCGATGTAGCTCTGCGCGTGCGTCAGCTCGCCGAGGGCAAGCGCCGCACCGGCGCCGGCCAGCGCCAGCTCGGCGCTGCCGGCGAGCACGCGAGGCGCCAGGCTGTCCACCCACCCTGACAGCTCCGTCGCTCCACGGTGCATGAGCAGCGACAACCAATGCTCTGAGACCAGCTCGGCGGCCACCGTGACGTCGCCGGCCGCCACCGCGTGGCGGACCGCCGTCGAGGCCGGCCCGTGGGCGGCGAACCAGCGAGCGGCGCGGCGGTGCTGGAGCGCGTACGCGTCCGGCATTCGGTAGCGCAGCTGACTGCGCAGCAGCTCCTGGAACATGGGGTGATAGCGGTAGCGGCGGTGCTCCTCCTCGACTGGCACCAGAAACGCGTTGGATCGCGCCAGCAGCTCCAGCGCACCGACGGCGTCGGCGCGCCCCGTGAGCGCGTCGGCCAGCTCAGGCTCGAGCTCGTCGACGATGCTCGTCCGCAGCATGAAGTCGCGTATGACCGAGGGCTGCTGATGGAGCACCTCCTCGATCAGATAATCCGCAACAGTGCGCTCGTCGCCGGCGAACGAGCGCACGAAGCCGTCGGGGTCGGGGTGCCCGCGCAGCGAGAGCGCGGCCAGGCGCAGGCCTCCGATCCAGCCCTCGGTGCGCTCGTGAAGCTTGGCGATGTGGTCGTCGTCGAGCTCGAGCCCGTCCAGTTCGAACAACTGTCTCGCTTCGTCTGGCGACAGGGCCAGGTCCGCGGATCGCAGCTCGGTGAGGCGGCCGTCCAGCCGCAGTCGCGGCAGCGACAAGCCCGGATCGATCCGGCTGGCGATGACCAGGTGGAGCCGCTGCTGGGGAAAGCGCAGGAACCGGTCCAGGCTCTCGGTGACCAGGCGCGAGTGCAGTTGCTCGAAGTCATCGAGCACCACGGTCACGGTCACCTCGAGCCCGTCGATCGCGTTTGCCAGTGAGCCGATGAACTCGTCGTCGATCACATCAGCGCGGCCATGCGCGGGGGCGAGTTCGTGCCCGGATACGCCGGTGATGAGCTTGACCACCTCATCCCAGAAGCGCGCGGGGCGCCGGTCGGTCGGCTCGATTGACATCCACCCCGTCGGCCCGTCACGCGGCCGGGCCGACAACCACTCGGTCAGCAGCTGTGTCTTGCCGCCGCCGGCCGGGCCGGTGATCAGCGTCAGCGGCCCACGCGCGCCCACATCGAGCCGGTCCAGCAGGTGCGGCCTGGGCACCGCCGCCCGCGGCTCGGGCGGGGCGGGCCTGAGCGCCACAACGCCCACCGGCCTGTTTCCGGTGTCGCGGGCAGAACCGGTGGGTGTGGGCGTCATGTGCTGCTGGCCGTCGTCACCGTCGTCGTCTTGGTCGCCGTCGTGGTGTCGGTGACCGTCGTTGGGGTGGTGGTCGTCGTCGTCGTGGTCGTGGTCGAGGTGTCGGTGATCGTCGTTTTGGGCTGCTTGACCGTGACGTTCGCTGACTGCGAGGTGTTCTTGGACGCGTTGGTGTGGGTGGTCGTCGTCGTCACCGTGCTGGCGCCGACCCCGCCCACGGAGGTCAGCACAAACGCTATCGCCAGGCCGGCGACAAAGGCGATGATCGCCGCGGGCCAGGTCCACGACCGCTTCGGCTGAACACCGCGGCCACACGACGGGCAGAACGTGGCCCCCGCGGGCACCTCCGCTCCGCAATGAGGGCACGGTCGCGGG
>DASXCN010000629.1:0-4682 GCA_036491155.1 Solirubrobacteraceae bacterium
CGGCACGAGGATGAGCTGCGTCGGGACCACGTAGCCGGCGCCGACCGGGAACTCGATGCGTCCCACGACGGCGTACACCGCCACCAGCAGAGCCGCCACCTGCGGGCGCAGGCCGCTCGTGCCGGCGACCAGCACAAGGACGACGGCGGCAACGACGAACAGCGCGGCCGCGGCCGCCTCGACGACCAGCTCACGCTCGGAGGCGCGCCGCTCGCGCCCCTCCCAGCTCGTCTCCAGCAGTCGCTCGGTGGCCGATTGCGCCGGCTCGGCGTATGGCTCCATGATGCTCATCCGTGAGTCGCCAACTCCGCTGACCGGCTCAGCCGGCGCGGTACGGGTCGACGTAGATGTCGTCGATCTGCCAGCTCCCAGAGGCCGGGACGGCAAAGCGCAACGCCGCCGCGACCGAGAACCCCTTGGGGATGCGGTTGGTCTGCACCGTGATCTGGACCGGCGTCCAGGACGACAGAGAGCCATTGGGCAGGTCGGCAAGGGTCAGCGTCAGCGGACCATGCGGGGTCGGCACCACGCCCTGGATGCGCAGATCCGAGCCCGGCGAGCTCTGGCGCACGAAGAACCGGAAGCTCGGCATGGTGCTGTCCACGCAGAACGCCGGTGAGGTGGCGCTGCCCCCATCACCGATCTGGAGCGACTGGTCGTCGGTGACGGCGTTGAGGTGAAACGGCTCGTTGCCGGCGACCAGGGTCGCCCCCGACAGGGACCAGCCCACCTGGGCCGGCGTGCCCTCGAAGGAGCCGCCCGAGACGAGGAAGTAGCTCGAATCGTCGCCGAACTTGGAGAACTTCTGCTTGACCGACTGGGTCGGACACTGAGCGGCGAAGGCCGCTCCAGAACTGACGAAAAGCGCGACGCAGGTCAATGCGGCGATACGGCCGATCGTCTTGCGAACGCGCGGGTGGATAACCAAAGGCACTGAAAACCCTCCATGTTGGGCCGCCGTCCATGGCGGCACGCACTGAATTTTTGGTTATCGGCAGCTGGGCGGTCTTCGACCGAAGACCCCTGGCTTTGCGCCCCCGCCTCACGACGAGTATGCCTTTTCGACACACCCGTCTTCGGCATGCGCTTTGTGCAGGTTTAGGGACTAAAGCTAATTGGACATCTGTTCGACGCCCGCTCGCCGCCCCGGCGCGGTGAGGACTCGCGGCGGGCGCACCGAGCCGGCGATCGCTCCGGCCAGCAGCATGACAACGATGACCGCCACCAGAGCATGGGGAACGGTGGACTGCTGGCCCAGAAAGCCGATGAGCGGCGGGCCGCCGAGGAAGGCGCAGTAGCCGATGGTGGAGATGACCCCGACACGCGGGGCCGCGAAGGCGGGCTCGTCGGCGCCCGCGCTCATCCCGACCGGAAAGCCGAGCGAGGTACCCGTCCCCCACAGCAGCGCGCCCAGGAACGCGAGCACCATCCCGGGCCCGAACACGAAGAGGACAAGCCCCGCGATGGCCAGGGCGGCGAGGACCCGGACCACTGGTACGCGGCCGTAGCGGTCCAGCGCCGCCGGCCCGAACCACCGCGCCGTCGTCATCGCGCCCAGGAACACGGCGAAGACGAGGGTGCCGAGCGCGGGCGCGACGTGATGGCTGTCGATGGTGGCCAGGCTGATCCAGTCGTTGCCGGTCCCCTCTGAGAAGGCGAAGGCCAGGACGAAGAGGCCCACGAGCAGCGTGCGCGGCTCGCGCCACGCGGCCAGCGAGTCCCGGGCGCGTCCGGGCTCGTGCTCGCCGGGGCCGGCGGCGCCCGACCCCTCGCGGCTGGGCGCCACCGCCTCCGCCGAGTCCGGAACGAAGTCGCGTACCGCGTAGGGCACCGCGACGCCCACGATCACCCCCACGATCGCCAGGTGCACCGTCACCGACACGCCGAGAGCGACCATCGCCGCCCCACTGAGGGCCGCGGCCACGGTGCCCAAACTGAACCCGGCGTGGAAACGGGGCATGATCGAGCGGCCGAGCAGACGCTCGACCACCGCGCCCTGCACGTTCATCGCCACGTCCCAGGTGCCGCTGGCCACGCCCCAGCAGAACAGGCCGGCGACGACGGGCGCGACCCCGATGCGGTACCCGACGGCCACCACGACGAGCCCGGCGCCGCCCAACGCGCCCGTGACCCTCACCGTCCGCCGCGAGCCAAAGCGGGCCACGATCGGCCCGGCCAGCGGGAGCGAGATCACCGACCCGGCGGCGAGCGAGAGCAGCACAACCCCCAGCTGCGACGGGTCGAGGTCCAGGCGCGCCTTGACCTGCGGGATACGCGACGCCCAGCTGGCAAAGCCGAAGCCGGCGCCGGCGAACGCCACGTAGGTGGCGCGCATGGCGGCGCGGGGTCCGCTGGCGGCGGAACCGGTCAGGACTGGCGCTCACCCGTGCTGGACAAGGGGCCCGAGACTACCTTTGCCGCCGCGAACCCTCCCAAGAACCCCAACACGCCCGTAAACACGGGACGTTCTAAAGAGCCATCGCTAACACACCGATAACAGAGGTAACGATGCTCTGCATCGCGGCTGGATCGGGTTAACAGCGATGCCTATAGGAGGTATTGACGTGTCCACCTTGGTGAATGGACTCTCGCTACGCGTGCGACTTCTCGCACTCGGCGTGGGTGCGTTGGTCGCTTTGTGCGCGGTCGGCGCAACGAGCACGCTGTTGATGAGCGGGATTCGATCCAAGACGGGCACGGCGTCCGGGGATCAGGCCTCGGCGAAGGTCCTCAGCGGCGCGTACGAGTCGTGGCTGTCCGACGACGACCAGAACAACATGTACGCCGCACTGGTCGCGCTGCGCGACCCCTCCCAGCACAAACTGGCCGAGGCGACCTGGGGTCAGTCCGCCGCGGACTACCAGGACACCGTTCAGCAGCTGACCAAGCTGCGCGGGTTGCTGACCGACCGCGACGAACTCGCCCAGGTCGCCAAGCTCCGGTCCACCCTGGCCAGCTACAACGGCTTCAGCCTTCAGCTGCGCAAGCAGGCCGTGGCCGGCAACGTCCACAAGGCCGTGTACATCATGACCGTCGCCAACCTGGCGCCGTCCAACGCCCTGCCGGTGGCGTTCACCAAGCTGCGCAACGAGCTGCAGGCCAGCGCCGCTGACAGCCAGTCCGCCGTGCGTT
Organism: Solirubrobacteraceae bacterium; assembly: GCA_036491155.1. Lineage (GTDB taxonomy): Bacteria > Actinomycetota > Thermoleophilia > Solirubrobacterales > Solirubrobacteraceae > Palsa-465. The sequence goes on from DASXCN010000629.1 coordinate 3,133, forward strand.
CCAGCGCCAAGACCGGCATGTGGGTCGTGCTGATCCTCCTGGCCCTGACCGCGCCGCTGCTGCTGCTGCTGGTCGTGACCACGATCCGCTCGATCGTCAGCCGGGTCGGTGTGATCGTCTCGCACCTGAAGTCGCTGGTCGACCACGAAGCCACTGATCTTCAGACCAGCCTCCAGCGGCTGGCCGACGGCGATCTCACCTACGAGACCACCCCCGTTACCCCGGAGATCGAGAACGTCACCACCGATGAGCTCGGCCAGATCGCCGGCGCCGTCAACGCCATCCGCGATCGGACGGTCGGCTCGGTCGAGGCCTACAACCAGACGCGCGAGTCACTGCGCGGCATGATCGGCCGTGTCGCCGAGACCGCCGAGAGCGTCGGCTCCTCCTCGCAGGAGATGGCCGCCACCTCCCAGGAGGCCGGGCGTGCCACCGGCGAGATCGCCCACGCGGTCGAGAGCATCGCCCAGGGCGCCGAGCAGCAGGTGCGGGTCGTGGCCAACGCCCAGCAGACCGCGCAGGAGGTCTCGCGGGCCGTCACCGAGGCAGCCGAGAACGCGCAGTTCACCGCTGAGCTGGCCCAGGAGGCGCGTAGCGTCGCCGAGGAGGGTGTCAGCGCCGCCGAGCAGGCCAGCAGCGCGATGCACGCTGTCCGTGACTCGTCGGCCACCGTCACCGAGGCCATCCAGCAGCTCGCCAGCCAGTCTGACCAGATCGGCCAGATCGTGCAGACGATCACCGGGATCGCTGAGCAGACCAACCTGCTGGCGCTCAACGCCGCCATCGAGGCCGCCCGTGCCGGCGAGCAGGGTAAGGGCTTCGCCGTCGTCGCCGAGGAGGTCCGCAAGCTCGCCGAGGAGTCCCAGAAGGCAGCCCAGAAGATCGGTGAGCTGATCAGCGCCATCCAGGGCGAGACGACCAAGACGGTCGCCGTCGTCGAAGACAGCGCCCGCCGCACCGAGGACGGAGCGGTCGTGGTCGAGCGCACCCGTGACGCGTTCCAGCGCATCGGTGGCGCGGTCGAGGACATGAGCAGCCGCATCGGGCAGATCGCCGCGACCTCGCAGCAGATCGCGTCCAGCGCGGCCAACATGCAGGAGCACATCACCGAGGTGGCCGCGGTCGCCGACGACTCGTCGGCCTCCACGGAGGAGGTATCCGCGTCGGCCGAGCAGACCTCGGCCTCGGCGCAGCAGATCGCCGCGTCGGCTCAGGAGCTGGCCACCAACGCCGAGCGGCTCACCCAGCTCGTCTCGCACTTCAAGACGGTCGAGTAACCCGTCACCGCTTCCCGCCGTCGGTCCACCGCGCGCTCAGTCGGACCGACGAGCGAGCTCGGTCAGGCGCCTGTCCAGAAACCGGCGCTCCGCGTCTGACCCCGCCAGCTCGCGCGCCCGCCGGTAGGCGACGGCGGCATCGTCGGTCCGGCCCAGCCGGCGCAGCAGATCGGCCCGGGTCGCGTCGAGCAGGTGATAACCCGCCAGCTCACCTGATGCCTCGAGGTCATCGATGACCTCCAGGCCGGCCGCCGGCCCCCGGGTCATGGCGAT
>DASXCN010000630.1:0-4619 GCA_036491155.1 Solirubrobacteraceae bacterium
GGCCTCCAGCGGCGCGTCGCGAAGCGCGCGGTCGAGCAAGGGCCAGGCGTCGAGCAGGTCGAGCAAGGGGCAGGCGTCGAGCAAATCCCGCAGCGCGTCGTCGCGCGGCGCTGCGGCCTCGCGCAAGAGCTCGGGCGCGTCCGCCGCCTCGCGCTCCACCTCCCGCGCCGCCGCGGCCTCGCGCAGGAACTCGGGCGCGTCCGCGGCCTCGCGTAACGGATCGTCGTCCAATGGCTCGTCGTCCCACGGCTCGCGTGCCGTGAAGATCGTGGGCGGTGCCGTGGGCGCCGTTGTCGGCGGCGCCGCTCTCGGCGTGGCCGGCCGTATCGCCTCCCACCGCTCAAAGCCAAAGGTGCTGGGCATTGCCATTCCCGATGAGCTGCACCCGCAGCGCTTGGACGCCAGGAAGCTGGCGAGCCAGGTCAATCTCAGGGACGTGGTCCGGCAGATCGGCAACTTCGCCGAGCAGGTCGAAGCGCGCAGTGAGGACGTGCGCGCGCTGAGCGCTCAGGCGAAGGCGCTCACCCGTCGCATGACCTGACCGGCACCGTCGCAGGCCGCCGCGCGACGCGAGAGAGCTCGCAGCAGATCGATTGAACCCGCCCTCAGGGGCGGCGGCCGAAAACGCGGCACTCGCCCCTGGCCCGCCGAGGCGGGCCGAGCCACCGACGGCCGCCATGGGGGCCCAGCGCGGCCTCACCCTCGTAGCGGCGCAGAAGCTCGCGAGTCAGGGCCTCGTCATACGGCGGCGGCTCAGGGTCGCGGTGGGTGACGCCCAGATACGTCTCGAGGGTCCAGCGCAGCACTGCCTGGTTGAAGGCCAGACCGTCGGGGCCCGCGTTGGCCAGCGAGACGACGGCGAAATCGCGCTCGGGCACCAGGAGCAGCTCGGCGAACTGGCCGTTGGCGGTGCCGCCGTGCCCCACGGCGCGCACGCCATCGATGTCGCGCACGAACCACCCGAGACCGATGGCGTCGCCGAGCGTGCTGCCTCGCAGCGTCACCGTCGGCTCGCGCATCTGCGCCAGGACCCGCGCGGGCAGGACGCGCCCGCTGCCGTTGACGTACCCGCCGCCGAGATGGAAGGCGGCCCAGCGCAGCTGGTCGGCCGCTGAGGAGACCAGGCCGCCGGCCGGGTTATCGCCGCGCGCCCGCCGCCACAGGCGCGCGACGTGCAGCCGGTCGTCCTGCCCGAGGTTGTGCCCGACGGAGAAGCGGCGGGTCATGACGTCGTCGCGGTGAAAGTAGCTGTGGGCCAGCCCCAGTGGCTCGAACAGCAACGACGCGATGGCTTGCTCATAGCTGCGCTCGGTGACCTTCTCCAGGATCCGCCCTGCCATGTTGAACCCGGCCTGGCTGTAGGACGCCCGGTTTCCCGGCGAGCCGACCTGCTCGAGCTCGGCCAGCCGGCCGACGTAACGGGTCAGGGCGTCGTCGCCCTCACCGGTGTCGGCGATCAGGCCCCAGCCGAGCCCGGAGGTATGGGTGAGCAGGTGGCGCACGGTGATCTGCGCCGTCGCCCGCTCGTCGGCGAGGCGGAGCTCGGGAAGGTAGTCGCGGACCGGCGCCGTGAGGTTCAGCTGGCCGTCGGCGACCAGACACATCAGCGCGGTCGCGGTGTAGGTCTTGGTCACCGAGCCAAGCAGGAACGCCGTGTCGGGATCGACGGGAACCGGATTCTCCAGGCTGGTCACGCCATGACACGCGTACGCTTCGTGACCACCCGACCGTACGCCCACGGCAACGCCGGGCATCCGGACCTCCTCGGCGGCGGTGGCGACGAACTCGCACAGCGCCTCGTGTCGGATGTCGTCCCCCATCGTCGCCTTCAATGCTCGTCGGACGTGCCGTCGGCGGCCGGCCGGTAGGTGAGTACGAAGACGCCATCCTCGAGCGCCGTGGAGTCGACCAGCTCCAGCGGCTTGAGCGCGCTGGTCTTGCCGAACAGTCGCGTGCCCTTGCCCAGCACTACCGGGAACACCATCAGCCGCAGCTCGTCGACGAGGTCGAGCTCCAGCAGCGACTGGACGAGCTGGGCGCTTCCGGCGACGAGGACGTCGCCGTCGTAACGGTCCTTGAGGCTCGTGACCGCGGCTCCGAGGTCCCCGTTCAGCACGCTCGTGTTCTCCCACTGCGGATCGTGCAGCGTGGTGGAGGCCACGTACTTCGGCATCGCGTTCATCTTCTCCCCGAACGCGCCGGTGCCCTCGATCGACGGCCATGCCTTGGCGAAGCCCTCGTAGGTGACCCGCCCCAGCAGCTGGGCGTCGCTGGCCATGAGCTCGTCGAACTTGAGCTGGTTGCCGGCTTGGCCGCCGCCCCGGGCCCAGCCGCCACGCTCGTACTCGCCAGGATCGCCAGGGGCCTGCATGACGCCGTCCACCGACACGAACTCAGTCACGACTACTCGTCCCATTTCACCCTCCAATGATTGGACCGCCCCGAGTGTCAGGGAGGACCCCCCGGTTGACCAGGGCCAATCACGGGTGGTCTGATGGGGCCAATCGCGTGTCAGCCGATGGCCTGGGCCAGCAGCTGCGCGCCCGTGGAGATCTCCGAATCGGTGGGCAGCGCGTAGCCGAGCAGGAGCGCCGGCGGCCACTCGCTCTCGGTCATGCAGTTGCGGTGCAGTTCGTGCACGCCGACGCTCTCCTGGCCGGCGCGGAGGGCCACGGCGTGCTCGTCGCGACCGGTGGGCAGCCAGGCCATGACGTGCAGTCCTGCGGCGGCGCCACTGATCCGGACCCCCGGGGCGTGCTCCACCAGCGTGCCGATGAGCAGCTCGCGCTTGGCCCGGTAGCGCCGGCGCATCGCGCGCAGGTGGCGGTCCAGGCCGCCGTCCTGCACCAGCGTGGCCAGCGCGACCTGGTCGATGGTCGGCGGCTGAGCCGCGCTGACGCGGAACTCCTGCTCGACGTCGCCCAGCAGGCGCGCCGGCGCGACGATCCAGCCGATCCGCAGCGCCGGCGCGAGGGTCTTGCTCACCGTTCCCACGTAGGCGACCCGGTCCGGCGCGAGGCTCTGCAGCGCCGCCACCGGGTCGCGGTCATAGCGGTACTCGGCGTCGTAGTCGTCCTCGAGGATGACCGTGTTGTGCTCACGAGCCCACGTGATGAGCGCGTCGCGGCGCCGTGGCGAGAGCACCACCCCGGTCGGGTACTGGTGAGCGGCGGTCACCATCACCGCATCGGCTCCCACCGCCGCAAGGTCCGAGACGATCAGGCCCTCATCGTCGACGCGCACTGGCACGGCCTCGAGCCCGACGCGCACCACCGTGCGCCGCTGCCAGCGCCAGCCGGGGTCCTCGACGGCGACGCGGCGCGCGCCGCGCCGGCGCAGGGCGGCCAGCACGGCGAGCAGGCCGTGTGACACGCCGCACGAGATCACGACCTGATCGGCCTCGGCGACGACGGCCCGCGCCCGGCGCAGATACGCAGCGATGGCGATGCGCAGCTCGGGCGCGCCTCGGTGCGGGGCGTAGGTGAGGCGCGTGTCGGGCAGCTCACGCAGGGCTCGGGTGACGGCCGCCTGCCAGCGTCGCCGGGGGAAGGCGTGAAAGTCGGCCTGGCCGGGGCGAAGGTCGTAGCGAAACGGGGTGTGGTGCCGGGGCTCGGCCGCTCCGGACATCCCCCATGGCGCCGGCAACGTGGCCACGCGCGTGCCTGAGCCGCGCTTGGCCACCAGGTATCCCTCGGCCACGAGCTGCGAGTAGCTGTCCAGCACCACCCCGCGGGATACGCTCAGCTCCTGCGCCAGGACGCGGCTGGGGGGCAGCAGCGACCCCGGCGCCAGGCGCCCGGAGCGGATCGCCTCGCGCAGCGCCTCCTCCAGCTGGAGGCGTAACGGAGATCCGGGGGCGAGGTCGATCTGGAGGTCCACAGGGAGCGGAGGGGGACGGCAGTGTGCGCGCCTCACAGGATGCCGCTCCTACATTCCGTGGAATCCCAATTGAGATAGTGTAGTTTTAATGCGACGGGCGTCGAGCGCGGCGTCATGCCGGCTCGTCGCGTGCGAACGCATACCCAATCCAGGAGACCGCTATGAGCACGACCAACACCGGCTCGCAGGCACTCGGCGCCATCCGCGTCGCCGAGCGGCCCGTGGGCGAGAGCCAGGCTCGTCGCTCTGGCGGTCGGCGCCGCCTGCGCGCCGGCGCCTGGGCTCGCATCATTAGCCCGCTGGTACTGCTCGGCGTCTGGCAGCTCAGCCATGTCCTGAACCTGGTGTCGGCGACCAAGCTGCCTCCACCGACCGAGGTCGTCCACGAGGGCTACACGCTGATCACCAGCAACTCCGCGGCCTACGGAACCCTCCAGCATGCTCTGCTGGTGTCGCTGGGGCGGATGGCGACCGGATTCGCGGTCGGTGCCGCGGTGGCTCTTCTGCTCGCCGTGATCGCGGGCCTGAGCCGGTGGGGCGAGGCCACCGTGGACCCGATCATGCAGATGGTGCGCACGCTCCCGCTGTTCGGGCTGGTTCCGGTGTTCATCATCTGGTTCGGGATCGGCAACCTTCCCAAGGTCCTGCTCATCGCGCTGGGCGCCGCGATCCCGCTCTACCTCAACACGTTCAGCGGCATCCGGAGCGTCGACGGACGCCTCGGCGAGCTCGGACGTTCG
>DASXCN010000631.1:0-1883 GCA_036491155.1 Solirubrobacteraceae bacterium
GCAGGTTGCCGAGCGTCGACTGCATCAGGCCGGTGGCCGCGGTGCCGAAGCGCTCCCCGACCTGCTCGGTGGCGAACGACACGATCCAGGCGACGCCGGCCAGCGCAAGGCCCGCCACCACGAAGGCCACGACGTGGCCGACCGTGCTGACGTAGCGGGCGACCCCCGCGAGCACGGTCAGCACCCCCGCGATGGCGAGTCCGGCGCGCTCGGCCCGTGTCAGCCCCGCCAGCAGGCGTCTACCTGCCGGTCATCACGGTGTCGGCGTCCGAGTATGCGGGGGCGCAGCAGCACAGCAGCACCAGCGGTGCGGCCCCGCTGTTCCACAGCTTGTGGGGCGTCCCGGGCGGGATGACCACGCAGTCGCCGGCCGCCACCGGAGTCTCGTCCCCGTCCAGGCGCATCCGCCCTTCTCCGGCGACGAAGTAGTAGAGCTCCTCTGATTGCGGATGCAGGTGTTCGGCGGTCTGCTCGCCGGGGTGCACCGTCGCCTCGGCGAGACTCTGGTTCTGCGCGGCCGTCCAGGCCGGATGGGCCAGCTCCCGGATCGCGGAGCCGTCGGCGGTGATGAAGGACTCGCGGTCGGCGAGCCGTGCCTTGTCCATCGTCATTTCACGTTCTCAAACTCGCCCGTCTCGATGTCCTTGGCCACCTGGTCGTCGATCTCCTCTTCGTCGGCCGCGGGATCCACCCGGCGGATCTCGATCGATCGCAGGCCCTTGAACTTGAAGATCTCGAGCACATAGATGAGGTAGACGCTGGCAGCGGCGCACGCCACCGCGAAGACCATGAGCCCCACGATCCAGCCCAGCTGGTCGCGGTGATGGTGGGAGACGATACGCAGAGCGACCGCCAGGCCCGCCATCAGGACTGACCACGCGTACAGGTAGATCACGGTCTTGCGCTGGGAGAACCCGATCCGGGCCATCCGGTGGTGGAAGTGGTTGGCGTCGGCCGACCACGGCTTGCGCCGGTACTTCAGCCGCTTGGCGATGACGAATCCCGTGTCGAGGAACGGGATGACCAGAATCACCAGGGGGACGATCAGGGCGACGAACGCGTTGGTCTTCAGCGAGGCGACCACCGCGACGACCCCGAGCAGGTAGCCGAGCAGGTTGGCCCCGGCGTCCCCCATGAAGACCGATGCCGGATAGAAGTTGTGAAAGAGGAAGCCGAGTGCCGCGCCGGCGGTGATCGCGGCCAGGATCGGCGCCCCGTTGACCTGCAGGTCGAAGGCGATGATGGCGAAGGCGACGCCGTCGATCGTGCACAGCCCGGCGGCGAGTCCGTCGACCCCGTCGGAGAAGTTGACGACGTTCATGAGCGCCACCAGCCACACCACGGTGAGAACGCCGCCGGCGTTCGGGAAGGTCAGCGTGTGGACGAAGGGCAGCGTCACCGAGGTCACCACCGCCCCGCCCTCCACCGCGATAAGCGCCGCCGCGACCTGCCCCAGCAGCTTCAAGCCGGGCGGCAGGTCTCGCACGTCGTCGATCGCCCCGACCACGGTGATCAGGCACGCGCCGGCAATGACCGCCCAGATGTGAACCACGCCGCCGGGTCCCGGCGCGCCGCCGAGCACGTGGGGCAGGAAGATCTTGGGCGGCAGCCAGATCCACCCGGCCACCAGCACCGCGGCCAGGATGGCCAAGCCGCCCAGCAGCGGGGTCGCACGTCGCGAAAGCCCCCGCTCCTTGGGGTGATCCACCGCCCCCAGCCGTCGGGCCAGCCGCGCCGCCAGCGGCGTCAGCGCTGCGGCGACCGCGGTCGCCACGAGGAACGAGAACACCGCATCCCAGTACCGCATGTTCGGAACAGCATGCCAGTACCGCCCGACTGCAGTGGTCAAATGTGCGTGTTCAGCCCATCTCGGCCTCGCGCCG
>DASXCN010000632.1:0-4681 GCA_036491155.1 Solirubrobacteraceae bacterium
CCTCTCCCTTTCGGGCGATGAATGTATCCCCTAGGCGACTTTCGCCGGCTTCGTCGCGCCTGAGAAACTCGCTGATGTGGTGAGCACACCAAAATTCGAAGTAGAAGAACTCGAGACCGATCTCGTGGTCGCCGGGCGCGATGTCCTCGCCGACGGCGTCGTCGCAATGAGCTTTGAGGATCCCACCGGACGGCCGCTCCCCGGATGGACCCCAGGCGCGCACGTTGACCTGGTGCTCAGTGCGTCATTGGTACGGCAGTACTCGCTGTGCGGAAGCCCGACGGCTACCGGCACTTGGCGCATCGCCGTCTTGCGCGATTCACAGAGCCGCGGGGGCTCGGATTTCGTCCACGACAAGCTTCACGTGGGCTCCTCGGTGCGGGTCCGCGGCCCGCGGAATCACTTTCCGTTGGTGAGCGCGCCGCGTTACCAGTTCATCGCCGGCGGGATCGGGATCACGCCGATGCTGCCGATGATCGAGGCGGCCGAGGCCGCGGGCGCCCAGTGGCGCCTGGCCTACGGCGGGCGCAAGCGAGCCTCGATGGCCTTCGTCGAGGACCTGTCGGCCTACGGTGAGCGCGTCACGATCTGGCCGCAGGACGAGCGGGGATTGCTCGACCTGCAGGGCATCCTGGGCGGTGCGCGCGAAGACACCCTCGTCTACTGCTGCGGACCCGAGGCCCTCTTGAGCGCCGTCGAAGGCGCCTGTGCATCCTGGCCGACCGGTGCGTTGCACCTGGAGCGATTTGCCGCCAAGCCGGGGGCGGACCAGCCCACGTCGGGAGCCCTCGAAAGCTTCGAGGTGGTCTGCCAGCGCTCGGGTATCACGGTGACCGTCCCGGCCGGCCGGTCGGTGTTCGAGGTGCTCGAGGACGCCGGGGTCAGCGTGCTGGGTTCCTGCTTGGAAGGAATCTGCGGCACGTGCGAAGCAGCGGTCATCGAAGGGACGCCCGACCATCGCGACTCGGTATTGAGCGCCGAGGAGCAGGCATGCAATGACGCCATGATGCTGTGTGTCTCACGGTCGCTCTCAAATCGATTGGTACTCGATCTATGAACCCGAACTATCCACTGGACTGCTGGTACGTCGCCGCCACCAGCGACGAGGTCGGATCCGGCCTCTTCGGGCGCAAGCTGCTGGACCGCCCGGTCGTCCTGTACCGGCTGGAGTCGGGCGAGGTCGTCGCGCTCGAGGACCGCTGCGCTCATCGCGGCTACCCGCTGTCCAAGGGCCGCCTTGAAGGCGACCTGCTGGTGTGCGGCTACCACGGCCTCAGATATGACACGGCCGGCGCGTGCGTGGGCGTGCCCTCGCAGCCGAACGTGCCATACGGGGTGTGCGTGCGCGCATACCCGGTCCGCGAAGAGCCGCCATTCGTCTGGATCTGGCTCGGCCAGCCGGGCACCTCGAGCCTGCACTCGCCGCCGAAGCTGCCATGGCTGTCCGGTGAGGGGTGGTCGTCGTCGGGTGAGACGGTGTGCCTGGCGGCCAACTACATGCTCGTACACGAGCACTACCTGGATCTCACGCACATCCCGGAGGTGCACCCGGAGGAGACACCGCCCGGACTCGAGGAGCTGCCGGCGCTCGATCACGTGTCCGTGTCCGAGACGTCGGTCACCTACACCCGGACTCTGCCACCCGCGGAACTGGCCGACTGGGAAGCCGAGGCGACCGGCCTGCCGCGGGATCGGGAGTACAAGCGCCGCCATCACGGCGCGTTCATCTCACCGGCGCTACTCGCAGAAGGATGGCAGATCGACGGCGGCGACGGACAGCCCTACGAGCAGGCGCGCATCCACGCGGTGACGCCTGAGTCCCCCACCCGCACCCACCTGTTCTCGTGGTTCGCGCACAACTTCGCACTCGACCGCGCGCTCGTCGGCCGGCATCTTCACGCGGTGATGGCGAAGGTCATGCGGGAGGACGTGGCCGTGATCGAGGCGATCGAAGCGACCGCGGGCTATGAGGGCTCGGCAGCCGGGATCCACCTCACCGCCGACGCCGGCGTGCTGCAAGTGCGTCGCATCGTGGCGCGGATGCTCGCGACCGAGACAGGCGGAACGGCGACGGAGGCAGACCGCGCCCGGTAGCGACAGGCTCAGCGCATCTTCCACACGGCTTCGCGCTTCTCCCGGAAGGCAGCCACGCCCTCCACGATGTCCTCGGTGGTGAACGCCAGCGCGAGCTGGGCGCGCAGCGCCTCCAACGCGTCCGGCAGGCTCATGTCCCGCGTGGCGTCGATGGCGTTCTTGCCCAGCCGCATGAGGAGAGGTGACTTCCCCGCCACCTTGTGCGCCCACTCACGAACCACCTCCTCGAAGCTCTCGGCCGGGACGACGGCGTTGACGATGTTCAGCCGGTGCGCCTCTGCCGCGTCGATCGGCTCCCCGAGCATCATCAGCTCGTTGGCCTTCATCCGGCCGATGTTGCGGTAGATCAGCGCGGAAATCATGAACGGGAACACGCCCACATTGATCTCCGGGCACCCGAAGCGGACGCCTTCCCTGGCGATGACGAGGTCACAGGCAAGGGCGAGACCGAAGGCACCGGCCAGCACGTCACCGTTCGCGGCACAGATCACGGGCTTGCCCAGGCCGCCGATGAGCTTAAACAGCCGCGAGAAGCGGTCCAGTCCGGCGTACTTGCCGATCGTCGGGGCATCGCCGGCGAACGCCTTCAGGTCTCCGCCGGCGGAGAAGACCCGGTCGTGTGAAGAAGTGAGCACCACGACCCGGACGGCGTCATCGGTACGGGCACGCTCGAACGCATCGAGGAGATCGTCGAGAAGCTCGTCGCTCAAGGCGTTGCGAGACTCCGGAGCGTCAAGGGTCACGAAGGCGGCTCCTCGGTCGTCCACCTCGTAGCGCACACGGCCTGTCATGGGTTCTCTTTCCTCGGCGGGATGTTTCGCGGTCGGCGTTCAAGCGGTCTCGAGAACGACCTTGCCGAAGCCGGCTCCGGTCTCGAGATAGGCGTGTGCGGCGGCGGCTTCGTCCAGGGGGAAGGTCCGGTCGATGACGGGGGGAGGAATGTCATGGGTGTCCAGCAAGGCGAGCAGGCCGGCGAAGTCACGGGTACTCCCCATGGTGGTGCCGAGCAGGTCGAACTGGCCGAAGTAGAAGCGCCGCACGTCGAGGTTTGCCCGCTCGGCGCGGGAGGCGCCCAGGACCACGAGCCGACCGCCCGGACGCAGCGCGTCGATCGACTGCTGCCAGGACCCGACCGAGTCGAGGACGATGTCGAAGCCGCGTCCACCGGGTGACAGCTCCCGCGCCGCCCGCGGCCACGACGGGTCGCCGTAGAGGATCCCCGCGGAGGCGCCCAGCTCCTGGGACCGGCTCACCTTTTCCTGCGAGGACGAGGTGACCACGACAATGCCCCCCGCTGCCGAGGCGAGCGAAACGGCCATCGTGGCGACACCACCACCGGCCCCAAGGACCAGTAGTGACTCGCCCGGCGCCAGCCGGGCACGGGAGAACAGCGCCCGGAAGGTGGTGAGACCCACCAGCGGCAGCGCGGCCGCCTCCGGCCATGACAGTCCGGCCGGCTTGGGCACGACACACTCGCAGGGGACGCGCACCATCTCGGCGTAGGTGCCTGGGCGATGGTCACCGAGGATCTCCCAGGAAGGACCCGGCGCCGACTCGTCGTCGCCCCACCACAGTGACGGCACGACGAGGACCTCCTCCCCGGTCTCCACGTCGATCCCCGCGCCGTCGGCCCCTGGTATGTGCGGCAGAGGGGACTGGTACCTGCCCTGACGCACGAGGACGTCGTGCCAGTTGAGGGCCGCAGCGCGCAGCCGCACCACCGTCCAGCCCGAGTCCGTCGCGGGGTCCGGCTGCTCGGCCGGCACGAAGCACTCCGGGCCGCCGTACTCCCGCATCACGATCGCGCGCACGTGGGCCTCCTCAACCGACCGGCGCGAACTCGGCCTGGAGCAGGCGACGCACCTCGGCGGCCAGGTCGATGCCGTCTAGGACGGAGCCGGCGACCGTGACGATCGTCAGGTGCCCGGCACCCGCCTCGACGAAGGGCACAAGCTTCTCCGCGACCTGCACTGGCGTTCCCGCGGCCGTGACGTGCTGAAACCTCTCCGGCGGCTGGTGGTAGAGCGCCTGCATCCGCCGGCCGAGCAGCTCGCGGGCACGGTCCCCGTCAGGGCCCAGTCCGCACCACATGGTCAGCCCGAACCACGACGGTGCCGGGCGCCCCAGCTCGGCCGTGGCGTCGCGGATGCGCTCGGCGGTTTCACCGAACCGGCGAGCCGAGCAGAAGATGCCCAGCCAGCCATCACCGTACGCGGCGGTGCGCCGGACGGCGGCGTCGCCCGAGCCACCGATGACCAGCGGGACCCGCGGGTCCGGCGGGGGCAGGATCCGGGCGTTGCTGAGCGAGAAGAACTGTCCCTGGTGGTCCACGGCCGCGCCGGCGGCCAGTTTGCGAAGTACCTGGAGCGTCTCGTCCAGCCTGCGGCCTCGTGTCGCGGGGTCCACGCCGGCGTTCGAGATCTCGCTGCGGTCCTCGCCTCCGACGCCGACCCCGAGTATCAGCCGGGCGGGCGCTATCTGGGAGATGGTCGCGAGCTGTCTCGCCGTCACCATGGGGTGTCGCAGCCCCGCGAGGTAGACACCGATGAGCACGTTGAGGGTGTCGTTGGCGGCGAGGATCGACGTT
>DASXCN010000633.1:0-12168 GCA_036491155.1 Solirubrobacteraceae bacterium
GGACGAACTGGACCTTCCGCTTCAGCCCCACCTACACCAGCATCCTCGCCCTGACCGTCAGTGGGCTCTACGAGGGCAGCAACGTCGTCCTCGGGTGCAGCGGCAAGGGCTGTCCGTTTCGCTCGCAGACGTTCCCGGTGCTCCGGCCCAAGCTCTGCTCGCCCAGCGTGCCCGCGCTGAGCTGCCCGCCCAACAACTTCTTCTTGACCAAGTACTTCGCCGGGCGCCATCTGGCCGTTGGCACCCAGCTGACGATCCTCATCTCGCACCCCAACTACATCGGCAAGTACTACCGCTTCGCCGTCCGGGCGCGCAAGAGCCCGACCGTCACCATCGCCTGTCTGGCGCCCGGCAGCACCCTGCCCGGGGCGGGGTGCAAGCCCCGGCCTGACCAGAACATTCCGGGCTGATGCGGCACGCGGCGAGCACGCCGCAATAGTTGGTCCGTTGGGTGACATAAACATGGTTTAAGACGGTGTCTGTGGGATCCGATTACCCCACGGAGTCCATGTCCTCTCTCCAATCAGGCCAGACGCCCGCCACGGGCGTCCATCTGCAGGCGCAGTTCGTCGACGCCGTCTCGCGCGTGCACGCCCTCGTCTCCGAGCAGGTGGCCCCCAAGCTCATCTACCAGGCGGTCCTCGACGGCGCCCTGCGACTCATCGGCGGCGAGAGCGGCGCCCTGCGCCTCGTCGACGAGGACGACCCGGGCTGGATGGTCGCCGTCGCCTTCCACTCCGCCGTGGACGGGTCAGACCGGTCACGCCGGCGCGCGCCGATCACCGAGGGAATGAGCGGCCGCGTGATCTCCACCGGCAAGCCGATCACTCTGGAGAACCAGGGGCCGCTCGACACCGGCTCGCGCATGGCGCCGGCCGGGACGCGCGCCGGCATGGGCGTGCCCATCTCCGTGCGGGGCGAGGTGATCGGCGCGCTGGTCGTCGGCACGTCGGTGAACCGCCGCTGGACCGAGCATGACCGCAAGACGATGTCGGCCTACGGAGAGCACGTCGAGGTGGCGCTGGCCGTCGCCCACGCCCATCACGGCGCGATCGGGGCCGTCACCGATCCGCTCACCGGGTGGGCGACCGCACCCTGCTGCTGGACCGCCTGGAGCACCGCCTGGCCCGCGCCGACCGCGAGGGCACCGACGCGACCGTCCTCTTCCTCGACCTCGACCGCTTCAAGCTCGTCAATGACTCCCTGGGCCACCTCGTCGGCGACCAGTTGTTGGTCGCCGTGGCCGACCGCCTCCGCGGCTGCCTGCGCGAGGGCGACCTGTGCGCCCGGCTGGGCGGCGACGAGTTCGCGGTCCTGCTCGACGGGCGCTCGGACGCCGAGGCCGTCGCTGAGCGGATCGTCGACGCGGTCAAAACCGGCTTCGAGGTCGAGGGCCACGAGGTGTTCGTCGGCGTCAGCGTCGGCATCGCCAGCGGCCGCCAGCCGGCTGAGACCCTCCTGCGCAACGCCGACGTCGCCATGTACCAGGCCAAGCGTGCCGGCACCGGGCGCTACGCCCGCTTCGAGCCGCGCATGCACGCGGCGCTCGTGTCGCGACTCGGCCTCGACGCCGAACTGCGCCGCGCGGTCGATCGCCAGGAGTTCGAGCTGCACTACCAACCGCTCATCCACCTGCGGGCCGACACCATCACCGCCGTGGAGAGCCTCGTGCGCTGGCGCCACCCCCTCCGCGGCCTGGTGGGACCGGTTGAGTTCATTCCGGTGGCCGAGGAGACCGGACTGATCGTCGAGATCGACCGCTGGGTCCGCCTCGAGGCCTGCCGTCAGCTTGCCGAGTGGTGGCGGATGTCGCCGCTGGGGGTCAGCTTCAACGCCTCCATGCGCGACCTCCAGCAGCCCGGCTTCGCGGCGAGCCTCGAGGAGGCGATCGCCGGCGCCTTCCCGCCTGCGGCCCTCATCCTCGAGGTGACCGAGAGCGCCGCGCTGCAGGACGCGCCCGGCGCCCTGGCCACGCTGCACGAGGTCAAGGAGCTCGGCGTGCGCATCGCGCTCGACGACTTCGGCACCGGCTACTCGTCGCTGCTCAGCCTCGCCCAGCTCCCGATCGACATCCTCAAGATCGCCCGGCCATTCCTCCAGGCCTCGGGCCCGGGCACCGCCAAGGCGACCGGACTGCTGGCGGGCATGATCGGCCTGGGGCGCCACCTCGGGCTGCTGACCGTCACCGAGGGCATCGAGACCCAGGAGCAGCGTGAGCTGCTGGAGGCCGCCGGCTGTGACGTGGGCCAGGGCTTTCTGCTCGGCCGTCCCGTCGACGCCGCGGCCACCACGCGGATGCTCACGACCCGTCGGTGACCGCCTCGCGCTGCTGCGGCGTGAGGATCGCCATCAACGGCCGAGCCACGGTACGCAGACGATCGATCGCCTCGTCCAGGCGGGTCCGTTCGGCGTCCCCCGCGGTTCCCTTGCGATGGGCGTGGAGCACGCGGATCAGCTCGCCCGCCAGCCGCTGCGCCTCCTCCAGGAACGTGCGCGACACGGTGGCGTCGATCAGCAGCGGCGCAGCGATCAGCAGCATCGTCCCGTAGGACTGCAGGGCGTCCCCCGCTGCGTCCGTGTCCCCGTTGCCGTCGAGCACCGCGTCGGCGAGCTGGACCGTGCGCACCGCCTGAGTGAGCACGATCGCCGCCTGCGCCGCGATCGCCCGCGAACGGTCTCGGAGCTGCCGTGCGTGGATGACGCGATCAGCGACGAGAACGGTGACCAGCAGCACCAGCAGCCCGCCGACCAGCGACGTCGTGAACGCGTGCTCGGCCCACCATCGATGCACCGCGCCGTCGAGGATGTCGAGGGCCGCCAGGACAAGCGCGAGGGTGGTGACCGCTGCCGCGCTCACCCACTCAGGTCCCGGCCTGCGCACCCGAGTCATCACGTCTGCAGGTCGAGGATCGCGTCAGCGAGCCAGGCGGCCTCCCGCTCCCACGACGTGACCGGCCCGGCGGGCCGCACCACGAACTTCGACAGACCCGACTCGACGCAGCCGGTGACGAACGCGCGCAGCCCGTCGGTGCCGCTGGGGACCAGCTCGCGCGGGTCGATGTCGCCGCGCCGGGCGTGGACCCCGTGCAGGATCTCCGCTGCGGGCTCGCCGTGCGTATAGGCGATGCTCAGCCCGAAGTGCTCAGGATCGACCTCGCGCCCGGCGCGCTGCGCGGCCTGCACGATGCGCTCCCGGGCGACCCCGGTCTCGGCGGGCGTGAGCTGCGCGCCCAGCCACCCATCGGCGACCCGGCCGACGCGGTCAAGCGCCTTGGGCCCGCGGCCGCCCAGCCACACCTCGAGCGGATCCTGCACCGGGCGTCCCGGACTCGGCAGGTCGGTGAACGACCACCGCTCTGAGCGGTGCGTGACCGTCTCCCCGGCCCACCACGCGCGCACCAGGCCCAGCGTCTCCTCCAGGATCTCGCCCCGGCTCGCGCCGTCCAGGCCCAGGGCTTCGCGCTCCCCGGCCTGGCCGAGCCCGGTGACGAAGCTGAGCAGCAGGCGCCCACCTGAGATCTGGTCCAGTTGCGCGAGCTCCTTGGCCAGCAGGAACGGGTTGCGCCCGAGCGGTACGACGTTGGCTCCCAGGCGCAGCCGCTTCGTCCGTCCGGCGGCGAGCGCGAGCGCGAGCAGCGGGTCGAGCGTAGGAGCGAGCGGGAGGTCCGAGAGCCAGATGCCATCAAAGCCGCTGGCCTCGAGCGCCTCCGTGAACTGAAGCATCGTCTCGCCGGTGAGCGAGGCGGTGGCCGGCGCCACGGCAAAGCGGATCTTCACGGTGGTCATGGTCGCAGGCCCGGCCTAGACTCGGCTGGCCGCCATCGTCAACGTCAGGAGCCTCGTATGTCGACGTCGCCACCCGATTTCAACACGCAGGTCATCGACGAGTTCCGCGCCAACGAGGGGCGCGTGGGTGGGATCTTCGAGGATATGTCGCTGCTGCTCCTGCACCACACCGGCGCCAAGTCGGGGACGCCCTACGTGAACCCGCTGGCCTACCTGCGCGACGACGACCGGTACGCGATCTTCGCCTCCAAGGGCGGGGCGCCTGAGAACCCGGCCTGGTACCACAACGTCAAGGCCCACCCCGAGGTCTCGATCGAGGTCGGGACCGGCACCGTCGATGTCCGCGCCGCCGAGGCCGGGGCCGCTGAGCGCGACCGGCTGTACGCCAGCCAGTCCGAGCGCTCGCCGCAGTTCGTCGAGTATCAGGAGAAGGCCGGCCGCACGATCCCGGTGATCGTGCTCACCCCACGCTGATCGTCGTCCGCGTGGCGGCGCTGCGGCGCGCCTGCTCCAAGACGTTCAGCGCGGCCACGGCGTCAAGGGGATCAACCGGCGGCGGACCGCCGTCGCGCACCGCTGCGGCCAGCAGCGCATAGAACTGCGGCCAGTCACCACGCTCGGTGGGCACGGGAACGCTCGTGTCCCCGGTCACCAGCCGCCCACGATGGGCCTCGGGTTCCACTCCCCAGTCCGGAACGGTGTCGGGGCGCTCTCCGGCGCGCAGCCGGTCCTCCTGGGAGTCCAGGCGGGTCAGCACGAACGCCGCCTCGGAGCCGAGCACGCGCAGGCGCGGCCCCGGCGCCCCGGTGACCGCCGAGGCACGCAGGTGGCTGATCGTGCCCGACGCGTGATGCAGCGCGATGAAGACGTCGTCGTCGGCGGGCAGGCCGCGGCGGCCATCGATCTCCGCATAGACCTCGGCCACGGGCCCGAACAGCGTCAGCGCCTGGTCGACCAGGTGGCTGCCTAGGTCCAGGAGCTGCCCGCCCCCCTGCTCGGGCGCCAGCGTCTCGCGCCAGGAGCCCGCCTTGGGCGCCGGCCGCCATCGCTCGAACCGCGACTCGAAGCGGTACACGTCGCCGAGATGGCCGCCACCGAGCAGACGGCGCAGGGTGAGGTAGTCCGCGTCCCAGCGGCGGTTCTGAAAGACGGTGAGCAACACGCCCGCGCGCTGGGCGCGGCGCATGAGCTGCTCGGCGCGGGCGGCGGTGACCGCCAGCGGCTTGTCGACGACCACGGGCAGGCCGTGATCGATCGCGGCCGTGGCCAGGGGGAGGTGCGTGTCGTTGGGCGTGGCAATGACCACCAGGTCGTGGTCATCGCGCTCCCACAGCCGGTCGGCGCTGCTCAGCGTGCGCGCCGCGGGATGATCGCGGACGACCTCGGCCTGGCGTTGGGGGTTGCCGGTGACGACGGTGGCCACGGTCAGCCCACGGGTCGCGGCGATCAGCGGCGCGTGAAAGACGCGTCCCGCGAGCCCGTATCCGATGATCGCCACGCGCAGGTCGGCCACTGGACCAGCATAGGCAGCGACCGGTCTCGCCAGCCGGCGGGCGGCCATAGCTAGCCTTCGGACGCGGATGGAGTTCCAGCGCGTCATACCGCCCGGCCCCGCCGCATCGCCCGAGGCCTGTTTCACCGGCCTGGGCCTGGACGACCTGGCCCCCGCCGGCCGCCCCTATGTCCTGGCCAACTTCATCGCGAGCGTGGATGGCAAGGCGACCGCTGAGGGGCGCACGGCTCAGCTCGGCGACCCCGGCGATCGGGCCGCCTTTCATCTGTTGCGCACCGAGGTCGACGCGGTGCTGGCCGGCATCCGCACGCTGTTCATCGAGAACTACGGTCCGCTGGCCAAGAACGCGCACCTGTCGCAACTGCGCGTGGCGGCCGGACGCCAGGCGCAGCCGCTGGGGGTGGTCATCAGCCGCAGCGGCACTATCCCCTTCGACATCCCGCTGTTCGCCGACCCGGCGTCGCGCGTCGCCATCTACGCATCGAGCGAAGTGGTGGTGCCCGACTGCCCCGCGCAGGTGACCGTGCATCAGCTCGGCTCCGACGACGACGCCCTGTCCGAGGTGCTCAGCTCGTTGCGCTCTGACTACGGCGTCCGCTCGCTGTTGTGCGAGGGCGGCCCCAGCCTGTTCAGCGCGATGCTGATCGAGGGTCTCATCGACGAGCTGTTCTTGACCATCGCGCCCAAGGTAGTGGGCGGTGACGGGATGGGGATCACCACCGGCCGCCCCCTGGAGGAACTGACCGACGTGCGCCTGGTCTCCGCGCTCGAGCAGGACGGGACGCTCTTTCTGCGCTATGCCCGGGTCCGTGACTGAGCGGCGCCTGGACTGCGTCGGGGTGGTGGTCCACCCGTCGCGCAACATCGACATCCCGCTGGGCCGGCTGCGAACGTGGGCGGGTGCGCACGGCGTGACCGTCACCCAGGTAGCGGTGCCCGGCCAGCACCGCGCGGTGGCCGATCCCGGCGAGGTCGGCGACTGCGACCTCATCGTCTCGATCGGCGGCGACGGGACGATGCTCGCCGCCATTCGCGCCGCGGTCTCGGTCGACCTCCCGGTGCTCGGTGTGACCTGCGGCAGCCTGGGGGTGCTCACTGCGGTGGGAGCCGACGCCCTGCCCGCCTCTCTGGACCGCTTCCGCGACGGCGACTGGGTGCCGCGGGTGCTGCCGGCGCTGCGCGTGGTCCGCTCTGACGGCCCCGAGTTCTTCGCGCTCAACGACGTCGTCATCGTGCGCAACGGCATCGGCCAGGTCCGGGTCACGAGCCACGTCGACGGGACGTTGTTCGCCCGCCTGGCCGGCGACGGCTGCATCGTCTCCACGGCGCTGGGCTCCTCCGCGTACTCGCTGGCCGCCGGAGGCCCGTTGCTGGCGCCCGGTACCGACGCCTACGTGCTCACGCCGCTGTCCACGCACGGCGGCTCGCGCCAGGCGCTCGTCGTGCCCGCCGCGTGTGAGCTCGCCCTCGACGTGGCAGCGGGGGTCGGCGGTGCTCGCCTGGAGATCGACGGTCAGCTGGCCGGCAGAGACCCGCGCGATCTCACCATGCGCCTGCGTCCGGGCGTGGCCACGCTCGTCGGCTTCGACGACCAGGAGCCGCTGTTCACCTCCCTGCGCCGCCGCGGGATCATCGCCGACAGCCCGAGGATCGTCGCCGACGCCACACGGCGCGCCGAGGTGGAGCGATGAGCTTCGCCTGACCGCAGCACGTTCGTCCACCACACAGGCCAAAAGCCGGAGTGATCGCGCGCCGCCGCGGTCCCCATAGCACACGCCTCGGACGGAACACAAGGCCAAATCCGCACAAACTACGGATCAGGGTCTGCCGCAAGCGGACGATGACCCCCGCATCGGAAACCCCGCTATTTGCACCAAGGCGGATGCCAATCAATCGCCCCGCCCACTGCAAGACCGGGGGCTATCAAGGAGGATAAAGATGCACCGTATTTCCAGGAGGATGGTCGCAGTGCTGGTGGTCATCGGCGCGATTGCCGCCGGCGGCGCCGCCTTCACGGCCAGCAACACGATCCAGGACAGCGTCGCCGGTTACGGCACGTCGAACATCACCGGCGCGGTGGCCACCGACGTTCACTACACCCTGAACGGTGACGGCACCCAGATCACCACTGCCCTGATCACCTTCACCGGCGACCTGAGCAACGACACCGTGCAGGCGGGCTTCGGGACCGACGCCCTCACGACCTGCTCGGCGCCCGTGTTCGGCACCGTCAGCAGCACCACGACGTGCTCGGGCTACACCCAGGACACGAGTGCATCGGCCACCTTCAACGTGGCGGTCACCAACAACTAGTAGGCGCCGCGACGTACTCGAGACGGCGAGAGCGCGGCCCCAGCGGCCGCGCTCTTGGCCATCGACGGGGGCGGGGACCAGCGGACATGAAGAGCCATTGTGAAATCACACCGACTGCGATCTGGTCTGATCACCGGCGCCCTCTTGCTTTTAGCGGGCGCCTTTTGGCTGTTCCTGGCCCCGCCGAAGATCGGTGGGCGGTCCAGCTATGTGATCACCAGCGGGATCAGCATGGAGCCGTCGTTTCATGCCGGGGACCTCGCCATCATCCGGCCGGCCGCGCGTTACCGGGTCGGCGAGATCGCGGCCTACCACAGCACCTTGCTGCACGTTGTGGTTCTGCACCGCATCATCGCCATTCACGGCGACCGCTACGTCTTCAAAGGGGACAACAACCACTTCATCGATCCGACACACCCCACGCGCTCCCAGCTCATCGGGGCGCTGTGGGTGCACATCCCGCACGGCGGCGTCGCGTTGCACTGGTTGCACTCGCCGATCACGGCGGCGGTGCTCTGCGGCTTGGTGGCGCTGCTGCTGGTCGGCACCGGGGAGACCAAGCGGCGGCGTAGCCGCCGGGGAAAGCGTGGCCATGGATCCGATCGCCTCAGGGCTTCACCGATGACCTCGCTCGGCCGCGGCGCACCCGTGGGCGTACGCTCGCTGATGATCGGCGTGGCCGCCATCGCGGTCATCTGCGCGGCGATCGCCGTGTACGCCCACACTCGTCCGAGCGCCACGCAGGTCAGCCACCGGGTCCACTACACGCAGAAGGGCCAGATCGCGTACCGTGCGAGCGCTCCTGCCGGACCGGTGTACCCGGGTGGCACGCTGCAGACCGGGGACCCCATCTTCCTCCAACTCGTGCATCGCCTCGCCGTCACGGCCGGCTACCACTTCGCGGTCGACGCGCCCGTCAAGCTGAAGGGCACCCAGCAGGTGTTCTTGGCGCTGACCGGCCCGACCGGCTGGACGCGCCAGATCGCGCTCTCGCCGGTGCGCCACTTCACCGGCGCCGCCATCACCACTCCGGCCACCATCGACCTGCACGCGGTCCAGGCGCTGCTTGACCAGGTCCAGAGGGCCACGGGCATTCCCAGCAGCGGCGCGAACGTCGGCATCCTCATGAAGGTGCGCGTCACCGGCACCGTGGCCGGTCAGCCGGTCACCGAGAGCTTCGCGCCCACCGCCGGCTTCGAGCTGCAGCCGCTCGAGCTCACCCCCGCCGGCAGTCCGCCGCCCGCTGCCCCGGGCGCCGCGGGGGCCAGCACCCCGTCTTCGGAGACTGGCTTCACCCCGAGTGCGACCGGGACGGTGACCGATGTCTCCTTCGCGCCCAACCTCCTGCGTCTCGCCGGCCACGCCGTGAGCTACACGACGCTCGCGCGGCTCGGGCTGATCGGCATGGTTCTCAGCGGTGGGCTTGCCGCCTTCCTGGCGGTGCTGCTGCGGCGCAACCGGGCCTTCGACGAGGCGGCCCGGATCCGCGCCCGCTATGGCCACCTGCTGGTGCCCATCCTCGTCGGCGAGGACTTGGGCTGGCCGCCGGTCGACGTCACCGGCTTCAAGGCGCTCGTCCGTCTGGCTGAGAGCTCCGGCCAGCTCATCCTCCACCACCAGGCCGACGCCGTGGACACCTACCTGGTCAACGACAACGGCACCGTCTACCGCTACCAGATCAGCCTCCCGCTGGTGACATGGGGCGAGTGGACCGAGACCAACATCACCGCCGACCCCGCCGCGCTGGCCCAGGCGGCGACCGCGCTGGCCGAGGCCGCCGCGCCGGCCGAGGCGGCCACGACGGCCGAGGCGGCCACGCAGGCCGCGCAGGCCGCGCAGGCCGACGCTGCGCCCAGGGCCTAGGACCAATTGCCGATCGACGGGTCGCCGGCGGCGGCGTACCGTCGTTGGCATGGTTTCCCGCATAGACGCCCCATTCACATCCCGCGAGCTGACCTACCTGCGCGACCAGCGGATCGGACGGCTTGCCACAGTTGACAGCCGCCATGCCCCGCAGGTGGTGCCGGTCGGATACTCCGTCGACGAGGCGACCGGCGAGATCTCGATCGGCGGCACGGCGCTGGGATCCTCCCGCAAGTTCCGCAACGTCCAGGCCAACCCGCAGGCCGCGCTCGTCGTGGACGACGTGACCTCCACCGACCCGTGGCAGGTTCGCGGCGTCGAGGTCCGCGGAGCCGCGGCCGCGCTCACCGACGTGCAGCCACCCATGGCGGGCCTCAGCCCGGAGCAGATCAGGATCACGCCGCGGCGCATCCGCAGCTGGGGCCTGGAGTCGATCGCGCTCTCTGACGCGGAGGAGATCGGCGACCTGCTGGTCTCCTACTTCCGTGGCTTCGACGAGCGCCGGTCAGACCGGGACTTCCATGCCGCGGTGTTCACCGAGGACGCGTCGGTGAGGTTTCCCGCCGGCGAGGCCGATGGTCTTGACCACATCGTCGCCGCCAAGCAGGACATCCTCGCGTTGTGGGCCCGGACGCACCATCTCGTTTCGGACATCAGCGTCGCCGTCGACGGCGGGTCTGCCGACGTCACCGCGACCCTCGAGGCCATCCATCACCACCGCGCCGACGATCCGGGCGACCCGTTGGAGATTCGCGCGCGGGTCTCGGGGACGGCGCGACGCGTCGCCGACGGATGGCGGCTGGCGCACGTCGAGCTAAAGCTCCTCTCGACGCAGGGAGACGGACCCAGCCGACCGGCGTGAGGGTCAGGCGGATGGGCATGGGCGTCGTGAGCTCGCCGGCCGGATGCGGCGCGACCTTGCCAGTTCCAGCCCTGCGATCGTCGCCGCCAGCACCAGCACCGCCACGACGACGCCGGTGGTGATGGCCAGAGCGCGCGCCGACCCCTGAGGGGCCAGGCTCAGGTAGACCCCGACGAGCCCCGCGATGCCGGCGACCGGCCCGAGCAGGTTGGCGGTGAGGATCAATCCGCTCAGGTCGGCGGCCTGTGCCGGGCGGATCGTGGTGGTGAGCCGGTGTGCCAGCGGCGAGAAGCCGAGGGCGTGGCCGGCCCCAGCGACGAGCAGCAGGGGAGCGGTTGCCGCGGTCGGCCACCCGCCGTCCCGCGCGAGCAGGCTGATCGCCAGCAGCGCCGCTCCCATTGCAAGGGGTCCGCCGACCGGGAGCCAGGCGCGCACGGGAGCCGGCGCGCGGGTCCAGCTGAGGCTGGCGATGGCGAAGCCGGCAGCGTAGATCGCGAAGATCAGCCCGGCGTGGAGCGCCGTGAAGTGCAGCGAGCCCTGCAGGTGGAGGGTCAGCATCAGCACGAATGCGCCGTAGCAGCCCATGATCAGCCACACCGTGACCACCCCGGAGCCGACACCGGGCACCGTGAAGAGGTCGAGGTCCAACACCGGTCGGCCGCCGCGCGCCGCCACACGCCGTTCCCAGACGACAAAGGCTCGGCCGGCGGTCACCGCGCCCACCAGGCACGCCCACGTCCAGGCGGGCCAGCCGAGTTGCCGGCCGAAGGTCAGCGGCACGATCAGTGCCAGCAGCGCCGCCGAGAGCAGTCCGACGCCGGCCAGGTCGAGCCGCTGCCGGCGCGGCGCGATGTCCGGCAGCCGGCCGCGGCAGGCGAGGAGCAGCAGGACGCCGATGGGGACGTTGACCAGCAGCGCGGGACGCCAGGCAGCGTCCAGCAGATGCGCGGTGACCAGCAGCCCGCCGACGATCTGTCCGGCCGCTACTCCGACCGCCAGGATCATCGAGTAGGCGCCGATCGCGCGGGCTCGGCGTTCTCCGTCGAAGCTGGCCTGGATGATCGACAGCACCTGTGGCGTCATCAACCCCGCCGCCGCACCCTGGCACACCCGGGCTGCGATCAGCGTCGCCGGGCTGGGCGCCAGACCGCCGACGAGCGAGGCTGCGGTGAACGCGCCGAGCCCCACCGTGAACGCCCGGCCGCGGCCGATGTTGTCCCCGATCCGCGCGCCGGTCACGACCAGCGCGCCGAAGGCCAGCGTGTACATCCCGATGATCAACTGCAGTTCCGCGCCGGACGCGTGCAGGCTCGACTGCATCGACGGCGCCGCGACCACGAGGATCGATCCGTCCATGGACGTCATCGCCTGCCCCACCAGCACGATCACGAGCGTGGCCATCCTCGCATGATCCGCATCGCGCGCTCCGCCGTCTTGAACATCGGTGCGCAATCGCCTGTCAAAATCAAGGCATGCTGGAGGTCCGCAGCCTGCTGGACTACGGCGGGGTGACCGTCACCGACGTCGCCTGCCGCCACACCGCCGGCCGCGGCGCCCAGATCGAGCCGAGCGCGGGCTACGGCCTCATCTTCGTCCGCCGCGGCTGTTTCGTGCGCCATGCCGACGGCGGCACTCATGTCCTCGATCCCACGGTGGCGTTTGCCCGCGGCCCGGGACAGGAGCAGCGTTACGACCACCCCACCGTCGGCGGCGACGACTGCACCGCGGTGACCTTCGACGAGACGGTGGCCGCCGGAGTGTGGGGCGGCGAGCCCGACCTCCCGCAGACGCCACTGCGGATCTCGGCTGAACTGGACCTCGCGCACCGCCG
>DASXCN010000634.1:0-10603 GCA_036491155.1 Solirubrobacteraceae bacterium
CGCCGTCGTCTCGGTCCCCGAGATGTTCAACTACTGGATCGGTCCCGGCCGGGTGGAGGTGGCTTTCCTCGGCGCCGCCCAGGTCGACCGGCTGGGGAACCTCAACTCGACGGTCATCGGCGACTATGACCACCCCAAGACACGTCTGCCCGGTGCGGGGGGCGCGCCCGAGATCGCGGCCTGCTGCCAGGAGGTGGTGGTGATCGCGCCGCACTCCCCGCGCACCTTCGTCGAACGCCTGGACTTTCGCACCACCGTGGGCTTCGGTGATGGGCCCGGCGACCGCGAGCGCCTCGGGTTCCGGGGGCGCGGCCCCACCGCCGTCGTCACCGACCTCGCCGTGTTGGAGCCCGACCCTGACACGCGAGAACTGACCCTCACCCAGGTCCACGACGGCGTGGAGAGCGACCAGGTGCGCGAGGCCACCGGGTGGGACCTCAAGGTCGCCGGCGACCTGCTCCGCACTCCGCCACCGACCGACGAGGAGCTCTCGGCCCTGCGCGAGCTCCTCGCCCGCTGACGCGCTGTGACCTGCGCGCCGCCCACCCTCGCACCGAGAGAACAAAAGGGGATTGACACTCACAGATGAGCACCCAGCAGACCGAGGACACGACGAAGCCCATCTACGCGCCCGTCGTCGACACGCCCACCAACTACGTGCGCGAGCCGGCGGACGCGCATCCGCCGCTGGACTATCCGCCCTACAAGTCGACCGCGCTCAGGTATCCCGCGCAGCCGCTCATCTATCTGCCCCAGACGATCACCGAGGTCACCGGCCCGGCGCTGGGTGAGGCGCTGACGATCGTGCCTGGCGATGCCGACCTCACCCGCCAGCACGAGGGCGAGCCGATCGGCGAGCGGATCACGGTGTCGGGCCGGGTCTTCGACACCGAGGGCAAGCCGCTGCGCAACACGCTGGTGGAGGTGTGGCAAGCCAACGCCTGCGGGCGCTATCGCCACCGCTGGGACAACTGGCCCGCCCCGCTGGATCCCAACTTCTCGGGTGCCGGCCGCTGCCTGACCGACGACGAGGGCCGCTACCAGTTCACCACGATCAAGCCCGGCCCCTATCCGTGGGGCAATCACTACAACGCATGGCGGCCCGCGCACATCCACTTCTCGCTGATGGGACGCGCCTTCGCCCAGCGCCTGGTCACCCAGATGTACTTCCCGGGCGACCCGTTCTTCGCGTATGACCCCATCTTCAACTCCGTCCGCGACGAGGCGGCCCGTGACCGCATGGTCTCCCGCTTCTCCATCCACGGCACCCAGCCCGACTGGGCCGCGGCCTACGAGTTCGACATCTTCCTGCGCGGGCCCGCGGCGACGCCATTCGAGGAGACGCCTTGATCTTTCAGACCACCCCATCGCAGACGGTGGGCCCGTACTTCGCCATCGGGCTGCCGTGGGACCAGGGGCCGAACGCTGTGGACCCGGGCACGCCGGGGGCGATCACCATCACCGGCACGATCTTCGACGGCGCCGGTCAGCCTATCCCCGACCATCTCATCGAGACCTGGCAGGCTGACCCCGACGGCCACTTCGCCGACGCTCACGGCTACGGCGGCGCCTCGTCGATGGCGGGCTTTCGCGGCTTCGCGCGCTACGGCGTGGAGGTGGGGGACGGCGAATACCAGATCCTCACCGTCAAGCCGGGCCGGGTGGCGGGGGCGGGCGGGACGGGGCGGCTGCAGGCACCCCACATCGCGGTGACGCTGATGGCGCGTGGCATGCTGCATCGCGTGGTGACCCGGATCTACTTCGGCGACGAGGAGGAGGCCAACGCCCAGGACCCGATCCTGGGTCTGGTCCCCGCTGAGCGCCGGCACACGCTGATCGCGACGCCCGAGGACGGCGGCTACCGCTTCGACATCCACCTCCAGGGACCGGGCGAAACGGTCTTCTTTGACGTCTGAGGGCGGGCTGTTCGGCGGGATCTACGCGCGCGGCGCGGCCGCTGCGCAACTGACCGACGGCGCGTGGCTGCAGGCGATGCTCGACGTCGAGGCGGCGCTGGCCCGGGCCTGCGCCGCCGAGGGGCTGATTCCGGGGCTGGCCGCCGAGGAGATCACCGCCGCCTGTCGGGCTGAGGCGTTCGACCTCGCGGCGCTCGGCCGCGAGGCCGCCGACACCGCCACGCCGGTGGTGGGCCTGGTGAGGGCGTTGCGCGCGGCGGTGCCCGAGCCCGCCCGCGAGCACGTCCACCTGGGCGCCACTAGCCAGGACATCTCCGACACGGCGATGATGCTGATCGCACGCCGGGCGCTCGTGCCGCTGCTGGAGGACGCGCGCGCCGCCGCCGAGGCCGCCGCCGTCCTGGCGCGCGCGCACCGCGACTCGCCCATGATCGGGCGGACCCTGCTTCAGGAGGCGCTGCCGGTCACCTTCGGCCTGCGCGCCGCCGGATGGCTCACGGGCCTTGATGAGGGACGCCGCCGCCTGAGGCAGGTGGGCGAGGCCGGACTGGCGGTGCAGATGGGTGGGCCGGTCGGGGCCCGGCCGCCGGCCGTGGCCGGGCGGGTCGCCGCGGAGCTCGGACTGGCCGACCCGGTGATGCCGTGGCAGGCGATCCGGCTGCGTCCCGTCACGTTGGCCTGCGCTCTGGGAGCATTCGCGGGCGTGCTGGCCAAGATCGCCCGAGACGTGACGCTGCTGGCCCAACAAGAGGTGGGGGAGGCGAGCGAAGGTGGGGACGTCAGCCGCGGCGGCTCGAGCGCCATGGCCCACAAGCGCAACCCGGTCGGCGCCGTCTCGGTGCTGGCCTGCGCCAAGCGCACGCCGGGCCTGGTCGCCACGGCGCTGGCCGCGATGGAGCAGGAGCACGAGCGCGCCGCGGGCGCCTGGCAGTCGGAATGGGGGACCTACACCGAATTGCTGGGCCTCACCGGGTCGGCGACGGCGTGGGCGCGCGAGCTCCTGGAGAACCTCGAGGTGCACCCCGATCTGATGCAGGCCAACCTGGCCGGAGCCCCCACCGGGGAAGAGCCGGTCCCGGCCGGCGCGGGCGAGCTGGTGGACCGCGCGCTGGCGGCCCACGCGGCGTTGCCGGGGGGCCGGACCGCGGAGGCCCTGGGCGGGTGATCCCCGTCGACCTCAACTGCTCCGCCAGCGGGCCCGACGACGCCCCGGTCCTGCTGCTCGGCGGCTCGCTGGGCACCACGCTGGACATGTGGGAGCCACAGCTCCCCGCGCTGGCGCAGTCGCGCCGCGTCATCCGCTTCGAGCACCGCGGCCACGGAGGGTCGCCGGTCCCGACCGGCCCGTACAGCATCGACGAGATGGGGGCCGACGTGCTCACCATGCTCGACCGCCTCGACCTGCCCCGGGTGTCCTACTGCGGGCTCTCGATCGGCGGCATGGTGGGGCAATGGCTGGCCGTCAACGCGCCCGAGCGCATCGACCGGTTGGTGCTGCTGTGCACGTCGGCGTTCGTGCCGCCGCCCGAGGGGTGGCACCAGCGCGCCGCCACGGTCCGCGAGGCGGGCACGCCCGAGGTCGTCGCCGACGCGGTGCTGGCGCGGTGGTTCACTCCCGCCTACGCCACATCGCATCACGATATCGTGGCGCGATATCGTGCCATGATCGCCGGGGTCGATCCCGAGGGGTACGCCAGCTGCTGCGAGGCCATCGCGGCCATGGACCTGCGCAGCGGACTACCGGGGATCACCGCTCCGACGCTCGTGGTGGCCGGACGCCAGGACCCGTCGATCCCGCCCGACCACGGCGAGGCGATCGCCGCCGCCATTCCCGGCGCGCGTCTGGAGATCCTCGATCCCGCCGCGCACCTGGCCAGCGTCGAGCGCGCCGACGCCGTCAACGCGCTCATCACCGCGCACCTTGACGGCGCCGGCGTAGGCGCCAACGGAGCGCGCCCGTGAGCGGGGACGGCCATGACGCCGGCATGGAGGTCCGCCGGTCGGTCCTCGGCGACGAGCACGTGGATCGGGCCACCGAGCGCGCCACGGAGTTCACGGCGCCGTTTCAGGAGTTCATCACTCGCTACGCCTGGGGCGGGGTGTGGACCCGCGAGGGACTGGACCGGCGCACGCGCAGCGTCATCACCCTGTCGGTGCTCACCGCGCTGGGGCGCGAGAACGAGATCGCCATGCACGTCCGGGCCGCCCTGCGCAACGGCCTGACCCCCGCGGAGATCGGCGAGATCTTCATCCACACCGCCATCTACGCCGGGGTGCCGGCGGCCAACTCGGCCTTTGCCATCGCCAACGAGGTGATCGCAGCCGAGTCGGAGCCGGGCGGGCTGGTGGATCCCGCCGGGTCCGACCCGGACTGACGACCTGCCGGGAGGATCCCGGCGGGGGCATCCGTGCCCGGCTAGCCCGTGATGAAGCCGGTGCCCTTGACGGCCTTGAGCACCTGAGCGGCGGTCAGGCCGGTGTCGAACGGTCCGCTGGGCGCGATCGCCTTGCCCAGGAACAGGCCGATGGCGCCCGCGTGGCGCGCCTCGACGGTGACGATCGACAGGGCGACGCCCAGGTACGCCGGCGTCTTGATGTTGAACGCCTGGCCGATGTAGGCGTGCACGCCCGTGTTCTCCAGGACGTAGGCGGTCGCGGCAAACGTGTCAACGTCCGTCGTGGCCTTGCCGAAGTCGAACTTGGGCTTCTTGGCGGCCTTGCTGCCCAGCGCCTTCTTCAGCGTGGCGACGTGCGTGTCCTCGTCCTTCTTGGTGGTGGCGAGGAACTGCTTGAGCGCCTTGTTCTTGACGATCCCGTTCTTGGTGGCCTCGTCGTAGAACGCCGCCTCGAGATACTCGAGCGTCAGCGCGTAGTTGAGGATGCCGATGTCGCCCTTGCCGAAGCTGGACGGCGGAGCGCCCTTGGCGAGCGCGGCGCCGGGAACGAGTGCGCTGAGGATCGCGCCGCCGCTGAGCGCGGCTGCGCCACCGATGGCTCCCTTGCGCAGGAAGGACATGCGCGTGTCGCCCGCGACCGCATCGGCGGCCTCGCGGATGGCGCCGTCGGCGTCCACGGTTTCGAGATTGATATGAGCCATGCAGACTGCTCCTTTGTCGGAGTGAGGCCGGTCCCGCACCCAGTGCTGCGGGGGCGAGGCCTCAGCGGATCACAAAATGTCAGAGAACTGACATAGGGGCTAAAGGTCTCGGGACGAGATGCCGATACCTGAGGCTCAGGCGCTGTCAGCGACCGCGATCGCCGTGCTGTGCCCCGCGGCCCCCGCCTTGACCGCCCACTGCGGCTTGGCCAGCAGTAGCTGCACGTCGCAGATCCGCCGCTCGGCGAACCCGCCCTCGCAGTAGGCGAGGTACAAGGTCCAGATGCGCTGAAAGCGCTCGTCGTAGCCGAGCTCGGCGAGGTTCTGGCTGTGGCCGGTGAAGTTGTGACGCCAGCGCCGCAGGGTCTCGACGTAGCTGGCGGTGATGTCCTCCAGCCCGACGGCCTGCAGGTCGGTGTGGCGTGCGACGTTGCGCATGATCACCTCCATCGACGGTAGGCAGCCGCCGGGGAAGATGTATTCGCGGATGAACGACTTCGAGGCCTTCTCGACCTCGTAGGCGCGGTCATCGATGGTGATCGCCTGCAGCAGCATCGCTCCGTGCGGGGAGAGCAGCTCGGAGCAGCGGGCGAAGAAGCGTCCGATGTGCTGCCACCCGACCGCCTCGATCATCTCGATCGAGACGAGCTTGTCGAAGCTGCCGCGCAGGTCGCGGTAGTCGCGCATGAGCACCGTCACGCGGTCGGTGAGGCCGGCGCGGCGCACGCGCTCGACGGCGTAGTCGTGCTGCTCTCGGGAGATGGTGGTGGTGACCACGCGGCAGCCGCGGGTGGCTGCGGCGTGGACGGCAAACCCGCCCCAGCCGGTCCCGATCTCCAGCACCTGGTCCCAGGGCCCGATCTGCAGGCGCTCGCAGACGCGCTCGAGCTTGGCCACCGACGCCTCCTGGAGCGTCATGCCCGGCCGCTCGAACAGCGCGCAGGAGTACATCATCGTCTCGTCGAGCATCCGCTCAAACAGCGCGTTGCCGAGGTCGTAATGGGCGGCGATGTCGCGCCGGCTGCGCTGCCGGGTGCGCCGTCTGACCGTCTCGCGCAAGCGCTGGCGAGGCTTCCACAGCGGCGCGGTGACGCCCCGGACGCGGTCGATGAGGACCGCGTTGCGCGCCGCGAGGCGGATGACGGCCACCAGATCGGGTGACTCCCACATGCGCTCGGCGTAGCTCTCGGCCAGCCCGCGGCTGCCCCGCATGAGCATGGGCCAGAAGCGCGGGTCGTGGACCTGGATGGTGGCGGCCGGGTGCCCGGAGCCGAAGGTCCGCCGCGTATCGCCCTCGACGACCGTCAGGCTGCCGACGCGGATCGCGCGCAGCAGCAGCGATGCAACCGCCCTATATCGACCGGGGTCGCGCTCGGTCATCGCGCGGGCGCCCCGGGGTGCGGATGCACGTGCGCGCCGCGCAGCTTGAGGGCGAGCGCGTGTCCGTAGATGAGCGCCAGCACGCGCGCCGTGGCCAGCGGGTGGCGTGCGGTCATGCGGGCCACGCCCGAGCGGCTGAGCGGCTCGCGCCGCAGCGCCAGGGTGGCGTCGAAGGCGAGCTCGCCGTCGCGGCGGCTCTCGATGTGCACTGCGAGCGTCGGACCCGGCCGGCCCGCGCGGGCCTCGTAGACATGGTCCATGCCCATGAACGGTGAGACGTGCAACTCCTTGTCAAAACGGCCCCGCAGGACCGCGGAGCCCGCGGTGCGGTCTGAGAGCAGGTAGGAGTGGCGTTCACCCCACGGCGTGTTGGTGACCTCGGCGAGCACGCTGTGCAGGATCTCCCCGCCGCGTTCGCGTTCGCGGTCAAAGCAGTAGTAGAAGCTCACCGGGTTGAAGCACAGCCCGAAGGACCGCAGCTGGGTGAGGAGCCGGACCGGGCCGGCGGGCCGGTGCCCCGAGAGTTCCGCCACCCGGTCTCTGACCGCGGGTTCGAGTGCCACCGCTGCCGGCCCCAGGTAGTCGCGGCGGCGAAAGCGCAGCGTGCCCGGGCCGCGGCGCAGCAGCCGGCCGCCCAGCAGCGAGGGGAGCTCGTCGAGGTCGACGTAGGCCAGCGACACGCGGTGGATGAACTCGCTGCGGGGTGCCAGGCGCCGGTGGCGGATGGTCCCGCTGTAGATCGCGCTGGCCGTCACAGGCGGGCTCCGAAGCCCTCAGCCACGCGCAGCGCGCTCACCACGCCGTCCTCGTGAAAGCCCCAGCCCCAGTACGCGCCGCAGTAGTGCGTCCGGTTGTGCCCGCTGATCTCGTGGACCCGGCGCTGCGCCGCCATGCCCTCGCGCGTGTACACCGGGTGCGCGTAGCTCATCGTGCGGATGACGTGCTCCGGGGCGATGTCGGCGGTGCGGTTGAGCGTGACGCAGAACTCCCGCTCGGCGCGCAGGGATTGCAGCCGGTTCATGTCGTAGGTGACCGTCGTGCGTCCGCACGGCGTGTCGGACAAGTGATAGTTCCAGCTCGCCCAGGCGCGGCGCCGGCGCGGGAGGATCGCCGTGTCGGTGTGCAGCACCGCCTCGTTGGCCTGATACGGGATGGCGCCGAGCAGCCGGCGCTCGCAGTCGGTGGCGTCGGTCAGCAGCGCCAGCGCCTGGTCTGAGTGGGTGGCGAGCACCACCTCGTCGAAGGGCTCAGGGTCGCCGCCGCGGGCGGTCACCAGCACGCCGTCGTGGTGACGGCGGACCGCGTCGACGGGGGTGCGCAGGCGTACGCGCCCGCGGAAGCGCGCCAGCAGCGCGTCGACGTAGCGGGCCGAGCCGCCGCTGACCGTGCGCCACTGGGGCCGGTTTCGCAACGAGAACATGCCGTGGTTGTCGAAGAACTCGAGCAGGAAGCGGGCCGGGAAGTTCCACATCTGGTGCGGATCGGCCGACCACACCGCCGAGGCCTGGGGCACGATGAGGCGGTCGATGAAGGGCCGGCTGAAGCGCTGCTCCTCGAGCCAGTGGCCCAGCGAGGGGCCGTCGCCGTCGCCGCCGAGGAGCAGCGCCCGGGCGGCGTGGTTGAAGCGGGCCATGTCGGCCACCATGCAGTGAAACCACGGCGTGACCAGGTGCGCACGCTTGGCGAAGAGGCCGTTGGGCGAGGCGCCGGTGTACTCGAAGTCGCCGCGCCCGTCGCTGACGCCGAAGCTCATCGCCGACGGCTGAGTGACGACGCCGAGTCGGTCGAGCAGGCGCTCGAAGTTCGGGTAGTTGCGGTCGTTGAAGACGATGAAGCCGGTGTCGACGTGGTGGGTCTGGTCCGCGGTGTCGACCCGGACGGTGTGGGTGTGGCCGCCGGCGTACCCGGCGGCCTCGAACACCGTCACCTCATGACCGGAGTCCAGCAGGTGGGCGGTCACCAGGCCGGACACTCCGGCTCCAACGATCGCGATCCTCAACGTCGCCGTGCCTCTACCGGGTTTCGTCCTGGCCGGTCATCGGGCCTTGGTTATCTGCGGCCGCACGCGCCCGGGCGCGACGCTCGCCGATGGCGGCGACCAGGACGCTGAGCTCGAACAGGCCGTAGAGCGGCACGGTCTCCAGCAGCATCGTGATCGCGTCCCCGGGCAGGATGGCCGCCACCAGACAGCAGGCCACGATCGCCCATCGACGATTACGACGAAGCTGTCGAGGAGTCACGAGCCCGGCGCGCGTCACCGCGATGATCGCGACGGGCACCTGAAACAGCAGACCCATCGCCAGCAGCACCGTCGCGGCGAACTTGTAGTACTGGTTGGCCTGCACGAGAACATTGAATTCGCCGCTGTTGAAGTTCTGGAAGAAGTGCAGCGAGGCGGGGAGGACGACCGCGTAGCCGAAGGCGACGCCCGCGGCAAACAGCACAGGGATGGCGAGCGCCACCGGCAGCATCCGCCGGCGGAGGTGCGGCTCGAACGCCGGCATGAAGAATCCATACGCCTGCAGCAGAGCGACCGGCAGGGCCAGGATGAGCGCGAAGATCAAGGTGACCGTGAGCGTCGCGGTGAACGGTTCGCCGATCCCGAGCGTGACCGGTCGATTGCCCTGCGGCGACGCCGACAGGCGCTTGACGTCCTTGTCCAGATTGCGCTGGACCGCTGCCAGCGACGACTGCGCTGCGGGCGGCTGGTGCTGGGCCCGCAGCGTGGTGACCACGGTCCCGAGCTGCTTGGCGACGTCGCGCGCGTTGAGCTGCACGGAGTACGTCGCCCCCAGTGGCCCGTGGCCGGCCCGGACCTGCTGCTGGGTGTTGTGGGCCAGCGGCCGGTTGACCAACCGCAGGATCTGGTGGTTCTGCCAGAAACACAGGCCGAAGGCGACCGCGAGTGCCACCAGCGAGATGATCAGCCGCGAGCGGAGCTCGTCAAGGTGGCTCACGACGCTCATCTGAGCGTCGTGGCTCACCGGGCGAACGCCCACGGGCGCCAGGGCGCCTGGGATCTGCATAAACCGATTCTCCGGGCTGGTGGGCTTGCGGCGTGCGCTCAGGCGGCCGGCGTCAGCGGGCGCTCGCGGACGGTGTGCTCATTGCCCGGGTCGGCCACGGGTGCGGGCGCGGCCGGCAGCTGATCGACATCCGCGACGCTGTGGTCGGGGGTCATGTGCGCGGTGGGCGCAGGAGACGAGTCGCCGCTGACAGAGTCCTTGAAGCCGCGCAGACCCTCGCCGAGAGACTTGCCCATCTCGGGCAGGCGCTTGGCGCCGAACACGAGCAGCACGATCACGAGCACGAACAGGATGTGGATGGGGTTGTCGAGTCCGAGCATCTGAAATCTCCGATCAGTCGGTTTCGCTAGACGAGGGTTCCTACGGACGCCCCCGCGACTTGGATCACTCGCCGCCCGAGCGCGGCGGATCTAGGTCAGCGACGCGCTGATGACCGGGGAATGCGTCGGCTGCTTCGACCCGCCGGCGGGCTCCGGCGTGACGAGCACGTGGGAGACACCACGGAGACTGCCCGGTACGTCGACCTGAGCATCACCGGTGGCGGTCACGCCGAACAGGGCCGTCGTCGGTGACGGCGAGGCCTTGCCCCGCTCGAGCCACACCTGGTATATCTTGCCGGCCGGCGGCGGCGCGAAATGATGAACGACGATCTCGCCCTGGCCCCCGGTGATCCTCAGCTCGGCCGTTCCCGTGCCGGCGACCTGGGCCTGGATGACACGCGCGGCCGTGGTGGAGGAGGTCAGGCTGACGACGACGAACGCGAGTACCGCGACGGCGAGCGCGGCGCCGAACGCCAGCGCCGGTCGTGGGACGCCCCAGCGCGAGTGGCGCGGGCGGGATCGGGCGGCGGGCCGGGCAGCGCTCACGCGTGCCGGCTCCTCGTCGACGGCACGCAGCACACGGCGGCGCAACTCGGGCGACGCGCGATGCGCGGGGGCGCCCATCGGCAGGACGTTGACGACCTGCTGGAAGGCGGCAAGCTCGTCGCGGCAGACGGCGCAGGTGTCCAGGTGTCGCAGGAAGGCGTCGGCCTCCGCGGGCTCGAGTGCACCGAGTGCGTATCCGGCGACATCGCCTCCGCACTCAGGGCAGTGAGGGGTCCGGTCGCGGTCGGTCATGTGCTCACCCGATGGGTCATAGCACCGCCTCCGAAGGGTCGCCCAATGCCATGCGCAGCTTCGTCA
>DASXCN010000635.1:0-8227 GCA_036491155.1 Solirubrobacteraceae bacterium
CATGACGAGCCCCGCGCCCTCCTCGCGGAAGTAGATGAGGTTGTCGGGGTCGCGCAGCGTGGGCAGGTGCACGAAGTCCCCACCCGGCCGGGTTCGGCGCCGCTCCAGAAAGGGCTGGGTCACCAGGTACTCGTGCGCGAAGGGGATGACGGGGACGCGCACCCCCGCCATGCGGCCGATCTCGGCGGCGTACATCCCGGCGGCGTTGACCACCACCTCGGCCTCGATGTCGCCCCACTCGGTCCTGACCCCCCGCACGCGTCCCTCGGTGACCACCACGTCGTGCACGCGCGTGTGCGTGAACACCTGACCGCCGCCGCGCCGGGCGCCGTCGGCCAGCGCGTATGTGAGCAGGGACGGGTCCAGATAGCCGTCGGTGGGCAGGTAGGACGCGCAGCGCACACCGTCGGTGACCATCAGCGGGAACAGCGCCTGGGCCTCGGAGGGCGTCAGCAGCTGCAGCGGGAGCCCGAACGTCTCAGACCAGGCGACCTGACGCAGGACCTCCTGCTCGCGCTCCGCGCTGCAGGCCAGGCGGATGCCGCCGCACTCCACCCAGCCGCAGTCCAGCCTCCGGTACAGCGCCACCGAGTCCATCATCATGCGCGTCAGCGACACGCTGCCGCGCAGCTGCCCCACCAGGCCCGCCGAGTGAAACGTGGAGCCGCTCGTGAGCTCGTTGCGGTCAAGCAGCACGACGTCGCGCTCGCCCAGCTGGGCGAGGTGGTAGGCGATCGAGGCCCCTCCGACCCCGCCGCCGATGATCACGACACGGGCGCGGTCGGGAACGTCACGGGGTCGCGGCACGCATCCACTCCTCCAGTCGGGGGTCAGAGGCATTGCGCTCCAGCCGCGAGAAGTGCTGATGCGCGTAGTCGGCGAAGTCGAAGTCCAGCTCGGAGATCGAGCCCTGCACCACCCCCCACGCGGCCTCGCGGGCGTCAGAGACCAGCATCATCAGCCGCAGCGCGGCCCGGCGCCCCACGGCGGGCGGCTCGTCGAAGTAGGCCTCGAGCAGGCGGTCCTGCGCGCTCTCGTCGAACGCGTTGTTGACGGCGAGGTTGCCCAGGTCGAAGTAGGGGTGGCCCATCCCGGCGTACTCCCAGTCGACCAGCAGCGCATGGCCGGGATCGGCATCGGCGGCCAGGACGTTGCCGGGAAGCAGGTCGTTGTGGCAGGGGGCCGGATCGCTGAGCGGCAGGACCTCGGCGATCCGGGCGACCAGCTCCCGAGTGCGGTGATAGGGGTCCGGGAGCTCACCGCCGCGCTGCGCGATGATGCGCGCGTAATCACCCAGCAGGTCGGGGATCCAGAAGCGCACCGGCAGCTGCAGGCCGGAGCGATGAAACGCCCGCAGTGCGTGCGCGGCGCTGGAGGGATCGGCGCGCAAACGGTCTCCGTCGATCGGCGCGCCCGGCAGCCACTCGGTGACCATGCACTCCTCGTCGGCGGCGATGAGCGGCGGGGCGATCCCCAGCGCGGCGGCGCGCTCGGCGGCCACCCGCTCGGCCGCGCGGTCGATGCCCAGCAGGTCGGTGTCGCGCCCGGGGAGGCGCAGCACGCAGTCGCGCTCGCCGAAGCGGACGCGGAAGTTGCGGTTGGTGATGCCCCCGTCCAGGGGCGCCGGCTCCCCCTCAACGGGCCCCAGGCGGGCGGCCAGACGGTCCACGATGTCGATCAAACTGGCCACCGAGGCGGCACCCTAGCGTTTAAGGCTTGGTTCCTATACCTTCGCGCCACCAAAAGGCCGTGCGCGTTCACACGACGGTCGTGAGCAATCTGATTTCGGAGGGTGGTGGGATGAAGCTCGAGGAGCTCCGCAGCCGGGTGGAGGCCGGCGAGATCGACACCGTGTTGATCGCCCTGTGTGACATGCAGGGCCGCCTCCAGGGCAAGCGCCTGACGGCCCGCCACTTCCTGGAGGAGGTGGTGGACCACGGAGCCGAGGGGTGCAACTACCTGCTCGCCGTCGACGTCGACATGAACACCGTCGACGGCTACGCGATGTCGTCGTGGGAGCGCGGCTACGGCGACTTCGTGCTCAAGCCCGACCTGGCCACCCTGCGCCTGCTCCCGTGGCAGGAGGGCACGGCGATGATCCTCTGCGACCTCGCGTGGGAGGACGGCTCCGAGGTCGTCGCCTCGCCGCGCCAGATCCTGCGCCGTCAGCTCGCGCGCCTGGCCGAGCGCGGGTGGAGCGCCAACGCGGGCACGGAGCTCGAGTTCATGGTGTTCCGCGAGACCTACGAATCGGCATGGCACAAGGCCTACCGTAACCTCGAGCCGGCCAACCTCTACAACGTCGATTACTCGATGCTCGGCACGGCGCGGATCGAGCCGCTCATCCGCCGCATCCGCAACGCCATGGAGGGCGCCGGGATGGCCGTCGAGAACTCCAAGGGCGAGTGCAACTTCGGCCAGCACGAGATCAACTTCCACTACGCCGAGGCGCTGCGCACCGCCGACGACCACGCGATCTACAAGAACGCCGCCAAGGAGATCGCCGCCCAGGAGGGGATGGCGATCAGCTACATGGCCAAGTTCGACGAGCGCGAGGGCAGCTCGTGTCACATCCACTTCTCGCTGGCCGACTCCGATGGGCGCAACGTGTTCGCCTCAGACGAGTCGGTGTTCAAATCGTTCCTCGCGGGCCAGCTGGCTTGCCTGCGCGAGCTGACGGTGCTGCTGGCCCCCAACATCAACTCCTACAAGCGCTTCGTGGAGGGATCGTTCGCTCCCACGACGGTCGCCTGGGGCCGCGACAACCGCACGTGCTCGCTGCGCGTCGTCGGCCACGGGCAGGGCCAGCGCTTCGAGCTGCGCGCCGGGGGCTCTGACCTCAACCCCTACCTGGCGGTGAGCGCGATCATCGCCGCGGGGCTGCACGGAGTGGACTCACAGCTCGAGCTCGAGCCGATGTACGAGGGCAACGCCTACCTCGCCACCGACAAGCCACGATTGCCGACGACGCTGCGCGACGCCCGCGACCTGTTCGCCACCGGCGAGGTGTCACGTGCCGCGTTCGGCGACGAGGTCGTCGACCACTACGTCAACGCCGCCGACGTCGAGCTCACCGCCTTCGAGGCCGCCGTCACCGACTGGGAGCGCTTCCGCGGGTTCGAGCGGCTGTGACGACGACCACCCCTCCCGAGGTCCCGGCCTCGCTGGATGCGGTCTTCGCGCCCGTCCATTCCCAGACGGCGTTCGAGGAGACCGTGGACCGTCTGGGCACCGCGATCAAGCTGGGGCTGTTGCCGCCGGGCACGCGCCTGCCCGCCGAGCGCGAGCTGTGCGCCCGGCTCGGCATCGCGCGCTCCACCCTGCGCCAGGCCCTGGTGGCCCTCGGGCAGAGCGGGCACCTGCACGCCACCCGCGGCCGGGGCGGCGGGACGTTCGTTGCTGACCCCCAGCCGCCGGCGCAGCCGCCGTCGCCCGAGGTGCTGGCGGAGTGGCGCGACGTATGTGACGGGCGCATGACGGTGGAGGTGGGGATCGCGGTGCTGGCCGCCGAGCGCGCGCAGCCGGCCGGGGTCGAGGCCCTCGAGGAGTTGGTGGTGGCGCTCGACGGCCTGCTTGACGACTTCGTCGCCTACCGTCCGCTGGACGTGCGCTTCCACGTCGGCCTGGCCGAGCTCACCGACAGCCCGCGCCTGGTCAAGCAGATGACCGAGATCCAGGGCGCGATGGGCGCGCTCATCTCCCACATCGCCCATCCACCCGAGGTGCTGGACTCCGCCAACGATCAGCACCGGCGGCTGGTGGCCGCGGTGCGCCGACACGACGAGGCGCTCGCCGCGCGGGTGATGACTGAGCACCTGCGCGGCACCGAGCACATTCTGGCCGGGCTGCTGCCAGGCGGCTGACACACGCGCGCACGCGATTGTGCACGCGGCCCTTGACTTGAGGTGTCACACCAGCATAAGGTGTGCCCGCTTGAAGGTTGGTTGAGCAGACCTTTTCCCGAGGAGGGCCGGATGACCGCAGGCAATGAGACTCTCTCACCGGATGAGCAACGTCTCGCCGAGCTGGGCTACAAGCAGGAGCTCAAGCGCGGATGGAGTGGGTTCTCCAACTTCGCCATCTCGTTCTCGATCATCTCGATCCTGGCGGGATGCTTCACCACCTACGGGCAGGCGTGGCTGAACGGC
Source organism: Solirubrobacteraceae bacterium (assembly GCA_036491155.1). Lineage (GTDB taxonomy): Bacteria > Actinomycetota > Thermoleophilia > Solirubrobacterales > Solirubrobacteraceae > Palsa-465. The sequence continues at coordinate 4,149 of DASXCN010000635.1, forward strand.
GGTCCAGTGGCCATCTCCATCGGATGGCCCGTCATCAGCGTGTTCATCCTGCTGGTGGCGTTCTCGATGTCAGAGCTGGCGTCGGCGATGCCGACGGCCGGTGGCATCTACTACTGGTCCTCGAAGCTGGGGGGACCGGCCTGGGGCTGGTTCACCGGGTGGTTCAACCTCGTGGGGCTGGTCGCCGTCACCGCATCCGTCGATTACGCAGCCGCAACATTCCTGAACTCCACACTGTCCTTCTACGGCCTGCACCTCTTTGGTGTCAACTTCGCCACCGCCAGCGTGCAGTCCTCGCTGCATCACGTGTTCGTGCTCTTCGCACTGATCCTGATCGTGCACGCGCTGATCAACATCTTCTCGTCACATCTGGTGGCCCTCTTCACCCAGGTCTCCGTCTGGTGGCACGTCATCGGGGTGCTGGTGATCATCGTGCTACTGGTCGCGGTCCCCAGCCATCACCAGAGCTTCGGCTTCGTGTTCGGCCACCGCCAGAACTTCTCGGGCTTCAGCAACAACATGTACTGGTTCTACGTGCTCCCGCTGGGGTTCCTGCTCACCATGTACACCATCACCGGCTATGACGCGTCGGCGCACATCTCAGAGGAGACCCATGACGCCGCGATGGCGGCGCCCAAGGGCGTGTGGCGGTCCGTGTTCTACTCAGCCGTGTTCGGCTGGTTCGTGCTTCTGGCCTTGACCTTCGCCGCCACGCACACGAAGGCGATCGACGCGGCGGGCGGGACCTCGCAGTCGATCATCGAGTCGGCACTGACGTCGTCGGCCGCCAAGGCGGTGCTCGTCATCTCCACCATCGGCCAGTTGTTCTGCGGTATGGCGTGTGTCACCAGCGCCAGCCGGATGACGTTCGCCTTCTCCCGTGACGGCGCCGTGCCCGGCCACAACCTGTGGCGGCGGCTCAACAAGCGCCAGACCCCGGCCTGGGCGGTGGTGTTCGTGGCCGCGTTCGCCTTCATCATCACCATCCCGGCCTACAAGGGCAACCATGCCGGCCTGCCGGTGGCGTTCCTCGCGGTGACGTCCATCTCGGTCATCGGTCTCTACATCGCCTACACGATTCCGGTGTTCCTGCGGTGGCGCATGGGCGACGCGTTCGAGGCCGGCCCGTGGACCCTGGGCCGCAAGTACAAGTGGATCAACATCATCGCCATCGCGTGGGTGGCACTGTGCGTGATCATCTTCTGCCTGCCGTTCACCCCCGCCGCGGTGCCGTGGAGCAGCAGCTTCAGCTGGTCGGCGTTCAACTACGCGCCGCTGGTGACGGTGATCGTGATGCTGGCGGTGACCATCTGGTACTACGCCTCGGCCAAGCGCACGTTCAAGGGGCCGATTCACACGATCGAGTTCGCCGAGGACGGCGTGACCGTGCTGGACCCCGCGGCGGCCGAGCTTGCCTAGCGGGGTCCTGGAGGTCCTGGAGCCCGCCACCGAGGCGGTGCTCCAGGAGGTCCCACGCGCCAACGCCTCCGACGTGGACCGGGCGGTGGAGCGCGCCGCCGCTGCCTTCCCGGCGTGGCGGGCGGTGTCACCGTCAGACCGCGCCGCCCAGCTGCGGGCGCTGTCGGACATCGTCGCTGGGCATCTGGAGGAGCTGGCCCAGCTCGAGGCGCGCAACGCCGGTAAGCCGATCGGCGACGCGCGGGGGGAGATGGGCATGGTCAGCCAGGTGTTCGGCTACTACGCGGGGTCGCCCGAGCGTCTGTTGGGCGACACCATCCCGGTCGCCGGTGGGCAGGCCTGGACGGTGCGCGAGCCCCTCGGTGTCGTCGGGCTGATCGTCCCGTGGAACTTCCCGCTGACCATCGCGGCCTGGAAGATGGGGCCGGCCCTGGCCGCCGGCAACACCATCGTGCTCAAGCCCGCCGAGCTGACCCCGCTGACCGCGCTGCGCTTCGCTGAGCTGGCCCTGGAGGCGGGGCTGCCCGAAGGCGTGCTCAACGTCGTGGTGGGCCCCGGATCGGTGTGCGGCGCCCGGCTGGTGGAGCACCCCGGCGTGGCCAAGATCGCCTTCACCGGCTCCACCGAGGTGGGCCGCGCCATCGCCGCCGGGGCGGCACCGACGATCAAGCGCGTGACGCTGGAGCTGGGCGGCAAGTCGCCCAACATCGTGTTCGCCGACGCCGACCTGACAGCGGCGGCCGCCGCGGCGCCTGGCGCGGTGTTCGGCAACGCCGGACAGGACTGCTGCGCGCGGTCACGGATCCTGGTCCAGCGGCCGGCGCTGGACGAGTTCATGGCAGAACTCGAGGGCGCGGTGACGGGACTGCGAGTGGGTGATCCGCTCGACGACGGCACGGAGATGGGTCCGCTCATCTCGGCCGGGCATCGGCAGGCGGTCGGATCGTTTCTGGACAACGGGGCGCCGGTGGCGTTCCGCGGATCGGCGCCCGACGGACCGGGGTTCTGGTTTGCTCCCACCGTCTTGTGCCCGGTCGATCCGCAGGCGAGGGCCGCACGCGAGGAGATCTTCGGTCCCATCGCCGTCGTCATGCCGTTCGACACTGAGGAGGAGGCGATCACGCTGGCCAACGACACCATCTACGGGCTCTCGGCTTCGATCTGGAGCGGCGACGGGGGGCGGGCGCTGCGGGTTGCTCGGGCGCTCGACGCCGGCGTGCTCTCGATCAACTCCAACACCTCGGTGCGGGTCTCCACCCCGTTCGGCGGCTTCAAGCAGTCAGGCTACGGGCGAGAGCTCGGCCCGCATGCGCTCGACGCCTACACCGAGGTCAAGTCGATCTATTACGCGACCGGCGCAGCCGGATGACTCACGCCGCCGACATACGGGCGAGGCAGCTGGATGACGCGGGCGGCGCCCGATCAGGCGAGGCACGACGCCGAGCGGGCGGCGGGCCCGCGGCCGAGCGCAGGCGGTCAGCGTGAGCAGTCGTCTCGCCGGCAAGGTCTGCGTCATCACCGGCGCGGCCGGTGGCATCGGCAGCGCCACCGCAGCCGCCTTCGAGCGCGAGGGTGGGCGGGTGGTGGGCGTCGACCTGCTCCGGCACTCGGTAGGTGAGCTCTCGCTCACCGCCGACGTCACCGACGAGACCGCGGTCTCCGAGCTCTACGCACGCGCGCGCCGCGAGCTGGGGCGCATCGACGTGCTGTTCAACAACGCCGGCATCTCCCCCACCGACGATGCCTCGGTGCTGGAGACCGGCCTGGAGGCGTGGGAGCACGTGCAGGCCACCAACCTGCGCAGCGTCTTTCTGTGCTGCAAGCACGGGATCCCGCACCTGCTCGAAAGCGGCGGAGGTTCGGTCATCAACACCGCCTCCTTCGTGGCGGTGATGGGCTCCGCCACCTCGCAGATCTCGTACACCGCGTCCAAGGGAGGCGTGCTGGCGCTCTCTCGCGAGCTCGGGGTCGAGTTCGCCAAGCGCGGCGTGCGCGTCAACGCCCTGTGCCCCGGTCCGGTCGACACGCCGCTGCTGCGTGAGCTCTACGCCGCCGACCCGGTGGCCGCCCAGCGCCGGCTGGTGCACGTGCCGATGGGCCGCTTCGCCCACGCCGACGAGATCGCCAAAGCGGTGCTGTTTCTGGCCTCCGACGAGTCCTCCTACGTCAACGCCACCGAGTTCCTGGTGGACGGCGGGATCAGCGGCGCCTACACGACGCCCCTGTAGCGCGCACGACGCCTCCTTAGCGCGCAGCTTTCCTGAGCGGTTGCTCGTTGTCCAGTGCAATGAGCACGAAACGTTGGCTAACAGCCATGGTGGCAGGCGCGAGCCTGGCGGTCCCGGCGAGCGCCGCGGCGGCCACGCCGACGACGGCCGCGAGACGCTCACCAGCGCCCGGCGCCTGGCCCGCAACGCTCAGGACGAGCTGCTGGCGCCGCTCGACGATGCGGAGCGCGCCCAGCTCCACGAGCTGCTGCTGCGGGTCGTCACCGCATCCGTCGAGTCCGCACCGGCCGGCGACGCGGCCAGCGCCAAGCCGACCCCCAGCAGCACCCAGGTCGTGGGGTCCTCCAAGAAGTCGGCGTAGAGCAGGGAGTGGAAGACCAGCGCGATGAAGGCGGCGGCGACCGCCGAGCGCGCCGGGTCTCCGCGCGCGCC
>DASXCN010000636.1:0-7693 GCA_036491155.1 Solirubrobacteraceae bacterium
ATGATCGCGGATGACACCTACCTCATCCGCGAGGCGCTGGACCAGATCGTGGGCGACTCGCAACGCATCGACGTCGTGGGCACCTTCGGCGACCGCGACGCCCTGCTTCAGGCAATCGACGCCTCTCCGCCCGACGCCGTCATCACCGACATCCGCATGCCACCGACGGGAACCGACGAGGGCATCCAGGTGGCGCAGTCGCTGCGCGAGAGACACCCCCGGATCGGGGTCGTCGTGCTCAGCCAGTACACGGACCCCGCCTACGTGATGGCGCTATTGGAATCCGGTTCCTCCGGGCGGGCCTACCTGCTCAAGGAGCGGATCAGCACCCCGGCGGAGCTTGTGGCGGCGGTGGAGACCGTGGTGGCCGGCGGCTCGGTGGTGGACCCGAAGGTGGTCGAGGTCCTGGTGAAGGCCCGCACCCTCGGGCCTGATTCGCCCCTGTCCGCGCTCAGCCCACGTGAGCACGAGGTGCTCGCCCAGCTGGCGGAGGGCAAGAGCAATGGCGCGATCGCCGAGGCGCTGGTGCTCACCCGGCGGGCAGTGGAGAAGCACATCAACTCCATCTTCATGAAGCTCGAGCTTCCCGGTCCCGAGGACGTCAGCCGCCGCGTGACGGCGGCGCTCATGTTCCTCTCAGCGGGGGAGAAGTACTCCGATCAGTGACCGGGGCCCGGCGGGACGAACTCCTGGGCCACCCGCGCTGGGATCATGGCCATGATGCGCGTGCCGGCGCCGCCCTCGCTCTGAAGCTCGAACCTGCCGCCGATCGCCTCGACGCGGTCGCGGAGCCCCTGGAGCCCGAGCTCATCCTGCTCGGTGGCGCCGCCGTCGCCATCGTCGGTCACCTCGACGACCAGACAACCTCCCCGCAGCTCGACGCGCACGCGAATCAGACGCGCTCCGGCGTAGCGCTGGGCATTGTTGAGCGCCTCGAGAACCACGAAATATGCACTTGTCTCGGCGACCTCGTCGAGGCGTCCGCGGGGGAGTGCCACCAACTCGATCGGCGTGCTGACGCGAGCGGCCGCCACCTCGATCGCCCGCGCCAGGCCGAACCGCCGCAGCACCGGAGGATGGATGCCATGGACGAGGTCACGCAGCTCGTCGATCGCGCCCTCCAGTTCGGACTGCGCCGCGCGCAGGGCCGCGCCGGCCGAGGTGGAGCCGTCGTCCATGCCCCGTGAAGCCATGCCGAGGTACGCCGAGAGCGCGGTCAGCCGCTGCTGGGCGCCGTCATGCAGATCGCGCTCCAGGCGGCGACGTTCGTTGTCAGCCGCGACCATCACTCGCATCCGCGACCCTCTCAAGCTCTCGGCCAGCCGTTCACGCTCGCGGGCCAACGTCACCACCGACAGCGCTGTGATCGCTGCGACACCCAGGTAGAGCTGGGTGTCGACGACGCTGCGCCTGACCGAGGGGAAGGCGAACGCCCCCGACACGTGGGTGGTGCCCCAGATGGTGAAGCCGGCACCGATGACGATCGCGAGCGTGGTGCCGCGGACACCGAACCGCAGGCCGGCCCAGATCAGTACGACCAGGCCGAGGTAGCTGAGCGAATGATCGACCTGCACGGCGATCGTGCTGACGAGGATCAGCGTCGCCAGCAACAGCAACAGCTCGAGCAGGTGGCCGCGAAACCACGGGCGGGCGGGAGGTGGCAACCAGGCGATGGCCAGGGGCACGACGATCATGGCGCCGCAGAAGTCCCCGAGCCACCATGTCCGCCAGAGGTGGCCGAGCGAGCTGAAGGCGACGGCGTTACCGAGGTAGAGGGCAGCCGAGCCGACCGTGGCCGAGACGATCGTGCCGGCCACGATGGCCACCAGCATGCGCTCGAACCCCCCGATGGTCTCCAGCGGCGGGTGGCGCCGCGCGAAGCGGCGCATCAGGTACGCGGCGAGCGTGACCTCGATCAGATTGCCGACGCTCTGCCCGATCGCCGAGCCCAGCGGGACAGCGGAGTAGTTGTTGACGAGCAGGTCGCCCGCGAGGACGGCCGGCCACACGCCGAGGCCGAACAGGTAGAGCCCCGCGATGCCCACACCCACCGGGAGCCACACCATCGACGCGATCGGGCCGGTGAACTGGAAGGCGAAACCGAGGTGGGCGGCGGCGTAGTAGCCCACCACCACCAGCAACAGCCGCAGCAAGTAGGCAGCCGGCAGCCTGGCCTGCGTTGTCCGCGGCGCGTGACGCCATGCGCTACCCCACGGCCGTGCCGTGATCGATAGCTCTCTAACCGCGTCCCCCACGGGCCTCCGACTCGACGGACTGCTCGATATGTCCATCACACCACCTACCTGGCGTGAAAAAAGCGACCGGCACGGCGGAGATTAGCGTGCATGGAACGCCAGCGCGCGCATCACCCCTCCCGGGTGAGGTCCTCTCACCCCCACCCGGGGCAGACTGTCGCCATGTCCGACCCCATGCCGTCGACACATCCCGGCCACGCAGCCCCACGAGGCCCGGCGAGCGCTGAGGACCTCCTGCGGGCGTGGTGGGTACCGCTCCTGGTCGGCGTGGTCAACATCATCGCGGCGCTCGTGGTGCTGATCGAGCCGCACAACAGCCTGGTGGCGATCACGGTCGTCCTGGGCATCTATCTCATCCTCGCCGGCCTCGCGCTCATCGTCGCGGGCTTCGCCCGCCCGGATCCAAGCCAGGGCTGGTTGGCATTTGCGCTCGGCGCGCTGGCCGTCATCGCCGGAATCTTCGTGATGGTGCATCCGGGGTCAGCGGTGCACGGCGTCCGGATCATCTTCGGGATCTACCTGCTGCTGGCTGGAGCGGCGCACATCGGCCTGTCGTTGTTCGCCGCCGGGAATCGCTTGGGCGAGGTGCTGCGCGGCGCGCTGGATGTGGTGGGCGGGCTGGTCTTCCTGTTCGCCCCCAAGCTCGGTCTGGCGGCGCTGGCGCTGTTCGTGGGCATCTACCTGATTCTGAGAGGCGGGGTCGAGATCGCCGTGGCGGTGGAGTTACGCGCGGCGGCGTGCTCGGCGGAGACGTAGGCCGGGTGGCGCCACCGAGCGTTGGCCCTCGCGCTGCAGGCTAAAGACCGTGGCGAGCCAAGGCGCCCGCCGTCAGGGTGCCGAGGGTCAGCCCGATCAGCGCTCCGGCAACGACATCGCCCGGGAAGTGCACGCCGCTGTGGATGCGTGAGTAAGAGACGAGCCCGGCGAGGGCGTACAGCGGCGCACCCGCGCTCGGCATCCAGCGGCTGGCGGCGGCCGCGAAGGCCATGGCGGAGGCGGCATGGCCTGACGGGAACGAGCGCGACGTCGGCATCGGAACGTGGCGCTGGGACGGGACGGACGCACCCGCCCGATCAGGTCTGTGCCGGCGGCCTAGCGGCTTCATCCCCAGGTTGACGACGGCCGAGGTGACCGCCACCGCGGCCAGTCCCCCGGCGGCCGCCCGCCGGCCCGGCGCCCCCGCCCCCAGCGCCAGCACCGCCGCGGCGGCCATCGACAGCCGCGAGCGGTCAGCGGCCTGGGCGAGCGTCCGCATCGCGTGGTCCAGCGTGGGAGTGTCGGTGCCCGCGATCGCTGCGTACACGGCCTGGTCGAGGCCGGCGAGCTCCGCTCTGACGTTGGCCATGACGCCAGTATCACCCCACCGGGGCCATCGCCGCCAGATATCACCCTCCTGGGGTGATCTCCGGTCACCCGATGCGCCGCATGCTGTCATGACGTGAGCACGGCGACGCAACCGGCAGCAGCCCCCGCCTCGCGCTGGACGGCGCGGAGGATCTGGACCGACGTGCTGCTGACGGTGACCACGATCCTGGCCATCGTGGCCATCGTGGCCATCTGGGCCAACCGCCAGTTGCTCAACCCCGACAATTGGGCCTCGACGAGCACGAGCCTGCTGCAGAACACGGCGGTGCGCAACGCCACCGCCAACTACCTGGTCGATCAGCTCTACGCCAACGTCGACGTCGCGGCCAAGATCGACGAGGCCCTGCCTCCACGGCTGGCCCCGCTGGCCGCGCCCGTGGCCGGGGCGCTGCGCAACGCCGCCGTCCAGGGGACGGAGCTGGCACTGTCGCGCCCCGTCGTTCAGAACGCCTGGCGCACCGTCAACCGCGCGGCCGCCGAGCAGCTCGTCACGATCGTCAACGGCGGCAACAAGAAGGTGTCGGTCAACGAGGGGAAGGTCTCGCTCAACCTGGGCGTGATCCTCAACGACGTGGCGTCTCGCCTCGGCATCTCGGCCGACCTCGGCTCCAAGCTCCCGCCCGCCGCTGCCACCCTGGTGATCCTCCAGGCCAAGCAGCTCAAGCTGGTCCAGGACATCGGCCAGGGGCTGAGTGGGCTCGCCATCGCCCTGTACATCCTTGTCCCCCTGCTGTTCGTGTTGACGCTGGTGGTCGCTCCTGCCGGACGGCGCCGGCGCACGCTCATGTCGATCGGCATCTCGGGCGTCGTGGCGGGGCTGGTGGTCATCCTGTTCCGCTCGCTCATCGTCAGCAACGTGCCCGACTCCCTCGTGAAGGACGCATCGGTCAAGCCGGCCGCCAACGCCGTGGTCTCGATCGCGACCACGATGCTGACTCAGATCGCGGGAGCGGTGGTCCTGATCGGCGTCGTCGTTGTGGTGTGCGCGTGGTTCGCGGGGCCGTCGCGGTTCGCCGTCCCCGCCCGGAGGTGGCTGGCACCGTACGTCCGCGCGCACCCCGCCGCGATGTATGCCGCGGTCGCGGTGGTCCTGCTCATCGTCTTCATCTGGCAGCCCATCCCGGCCACGGGAAAGCCAGTCGGGATGCTGGTCTTCGTGGTCCTCTCGGCAGTCGGCACGGAGATCCTCCGGCGCCAGATGGACCACGAATTCCCCGATCCGGGGTCGGCCGCGGTGTCGTCCGATGGCGCAGAGCTCGGCCCCCCGCTCGTCCACCAGTAGGCCCCCACGCCGGCGCCGGCCGCGGGCGTGGACGCTGGAACGGCTCGTCTCGACGCTGAGCGATCGCTATGGCCTCGTCCTGGTGCTGCTGCTGGTCACGTATGTGCTCGCAACCGCACTGCCGTCGGGGGACTGGGTCTCGCCCGTCCTGACGGCGATCCAGGGTCTGACCGTGGTCGTGGCGTTGGCGGCCTCGGGCGTCTCCGACGCCCATCGCCGACTGGCGGCGGTCGCCGCGTGTGTGGCCGTGGCCATCGCCGCGGTCGCGGCGCTCGCCGGAGGCCGGGCCGGCGGCGTCCCGGCCCTTATCAGCGCGGTCCTGCTCTGCGCCTCCCTGCTGGCGATCATCCGGCGGCTGGTGAGCCACGAACGCGTCACCAGCCAGACGTTGCTCGGGGCGATGTGCTGCTACGTCCTGTTCGGGCTGATCTACACCTTCGTGTTCGCGGCGGCATCACGGCTGACGAACGAGCCATTTCTGTCTCCGGCCGGCAGCCACTCGCTCTCCGACTACCTGTTCTTCAGCTTCACCACCCTGACGACGACCGGCTACGGGAACCTCGTGCCGGCCACCGGCCTGGGCCGCGCGCTGTCGATGCTCGAAGCGCTCACCGGGCAGCTCTACCTGGTCACCGTCCTCGCCCGTCTGGTCGCGCTGTGGCTCCCCGGAGCACGAGGAGTGCCATCACCCCAGCCGGGTGGCGACGAATCACCCGGCGGCGGCTGACGCCCACCCATGCCGGGCTGGCTGTTCTCGTCGCTGCGGGGCTACCGGCGCACGTGGTTGCGCGGCGACCTGATCGCCGGGCTCACCGTGTGGGCGGTGCTGGTCCCCGAGGCGCTGGCCTACGCCACGATCGCGGGGGTGTCAGTCGTCGGGCTCTACGCGGCGCCGGAGCTCGTCGACGTCGGGGCGCTGGTGCGCCGGGTCCCATCTCGATCTCGAGCACGTCTACCCGAGCGTGCGGGCGGCGGTGGAGGCCGTAAGTGGCGCACCCTCACCGGGGTCGCCTGACGCCGGCGAGCGCAACCAGCTCACCCACCCTGGGTGAGGCCGCCTCACCCCCGAGCGTGGGACAGTCAGAGAGCGTGGGCACCAGCTATGAAATACGGATCAGAGGCAGGGTCGGCAGTAGTGCCCTGGCGTCGTTCGAGGACATGGAGGCGGCGATCCGGCCCGCGGAGACCGTGCTGCGGGGCGAGGTCACCGACCAGGCGCAGCTCCATGGGTTGCTGGAGCGCATCCAGCTGCTCGGCCTCGAGCTCATCGAGATCCGCCGTGTGTCGCCGACCGAGGCGCAGGAGAGAGGGTCGTAACGCTTGGGTACGGCGAGCCGCACCCCGTCGAGACCCCGGTCGGGCGCGCGGGCGCGAGCGCTGGCCGCCGCCGCGCTGGCGCTGGGTGCCGCGGCCGTCGTCCTAGGCGTCCTCGCCGCCGTCCAGCACTTTCCCCGCGGGCTGTTCGTGCTCGCCTTGGTTCTCTTGGCGGCGGCCTGCGTATGGCACGGCGTGATGCGGCGCGGCGTCGCGCGGACCGTCCTGGTCGGGATGGGCGCCGTTTTCGTCGTGCTGGCGGTGGTGCTCCTGGTGGGGCGCGATCCGCTCGTGACGGTGCTCATCGTCGCTTGCGCCGCCGGCGCCGTGGTGTGCGCGCGGCTGGCGCTGACCGCCCGCGTCACGCTTCCGCGAGCGGCGCGACCCACCTCCCCGGTGCTCATCTTCAACCCGCGTTCGGGCGACGGTAAGGCCGCGCGCTTCCGCCTTGTCGACGAGGCTCGCGACCGGGGGATCATGGCCGTGGAGATGTCCATGGACCGGAGTCTCGAGGACACCGTCGAGGAGCAGCTGGGCCGCGGTGCGGACGCGATCGCGATGGCCGGTGGCGACGGCTCGCAGGCGGTGGTCGCAGCGATCGCTGCGCGCGAAGCCATCCCGTACGCCTGCATCCCCGCGGGGACGCGCAACCACTTCGCGCTCGACCTGGGGGTCGACCGTGAAGACGTGGTGGGTGCGCTCGACGCCTTTGTCGACGGCGGGGAGCGAATCGTCGACCTCGCCGAAGTCAACGGCCGGGTGTTCGTCAACAACGTCTCGCTGGGGCTCTACGGGGACGCGGTTCAGCGTCCCGGCTATCGCGACGCCAAGTTGCGGACGATGCTCGAGGTCCTCCCGGACGCCGCAGGACCTGACGGCGACACGCCGCGCATCAACTGGCGCGACTCCGACGGGCTCGCGCACGAAGGCGGGATGGGCGTGCTGGTGTCCAACAACGCCTACCGGCTCGGAAAACTCGTCGGCTCCGGCACACGGCCGCATCTGGACGACGGTTGCCTCGGCGTCGCCGTGATGGGATCAGGCCATTGGCTGCACCGCGGGATCGTGCGCCAGTGGACCCCTCGCTCCATCGAGGTGGACGGCACTGCGACGGTGCCTGCCGGGATCGACGGCGAGGCGGCGCTGTTGACGCCCCCGATCCACTTCGCCAGCCGCCCGAGCGTGCTCCGTGTCCGGATCGCCCGCCAGCATCCCGGATGCTCCCCATCGGCCGGGCTGCCCACCGGCATCTCGGGGGGGCTGCGCATGCTCGCTCGGATCGCGCTGCGAGGGACCAGGTGACCAGCGGCCCGCCCCCCGGCGGTGAAACCCCGCGCCCGCGACCGTGCCCTCATTGCGGAGCGGAGGTGCCCGCGGGGGCCACGTTCTGCCCGTCGTGTGGCCGCGGTGTTCAGCCGAAGCGGTCGTGGACCTGGCCCGCGGCGATCATCGCCTTTGTCGCCGGCCTGGCGATAGC
>DASXCN010000637.1:0-4823 GCA_036491155.1 Solirubrobacteraceae bacterium
CCCTATGCCTACCTGTGCTTGGACTTTGCCACCGAGAGCTGGACAATGTTAAGCACTGTTAGGGGCATAAGGGGGACAACATGCAGAAGCCACTTGCCGGACTCTGGCACTGGTCAAACAAGGACGCGGGCCCGGAGCGGCTCGCTGGGGTGGACGCTCTTTGTAAGAGCGCCCGCAGGGCCGGCCTTGACTACATCACGTTCAAGGCTCTGAACGGCGCGCACAGCCAGTTCCTGACTGACGCGCAACTCGGGAAGGCGAAGCAGGCCTGTGAGCGTGCGGGGCTCAAGTTCTCGCTGTGGCAGTACGTCACCGCGAAATTCCCGCCGAGCGAAGAGGCGAGCTCGTTCGCGAGCCTGATCACGCGGTTCGAGCCGGCCTTCGTGTTCATCGATGTCGAGACGGAGTACGAGTCCAACCCGAACCCGGTGTCGGCCCAGTACGCGTCGGCATTCCGTAACGCGCTGCCCGACTTCCCGGCGACGATTGCGCCCTTCGGACGCGCCGACCTGCACCCCGGGATCGACTACAAGGCGTGGCACGATCACGGATTCGGCGTCGCCCCGCAGGCCTACGAATGTGACTCGGGCGAGCTGACCCCGGCCCAGTGCGCGCAGAGCTTCGCGCATCTATGGCCGATCCAGCAGCAGTGGACCGCGGTCGGCTTCCACAAGGGAGCACGCGGCAAGCTCTCCGGAGCCCGTATCGGGATGTCGCTGCGCGGCCTGCCGGTGGCGAATATCTCCGGTTGGTACAGCGGCGAGGCCACCACGGAGCAGATGCGTGGGATCGCCAGCCACCACGGCCCCGTGCCGGTGGCGATCCAAGACCCGCCGCCCCCGGCGGCCCCGACCACGCCCACAGACTCCATCGCCACGGTGCAGCAGCAGCTCAACGCCTGCGGGTTCACCGTGCCCGTCACCGGCAGCCTGGATGCAGAGACCCAGGAAGCCCTGCACTTCTTTTGCATGGGGTGGTGTGGGGACCGCAGTCTCGAGGACGGCGACGGGGGCGACCCGACGCCGGCGACGCGAGAGGCCCTGGCCTGGGCCGCCCGCCACGGCGGCGGCCTCGGACCCAAGGCGATGAACTTCCACTACCAGGAGTTTCGCGTCGACAACACCGGCGATCCTCGCGTGCGACGCCGGGTCGGCCTCGCCGCGCAGGCTTACCGCAACAAGTTCGGGCCGACGACGATCCTTTCCAGTGGCCGCAGCGTCGCGCACAACCAGGCGATCGGAGGCGCTTCGGACAGCCGCCATATCTTCCCCAAGCACTGGGATGCAATCGACCCGTCGCCGCAAGACGAATCAGTGTCCGACGTAGAGGGCATTGCCGCCTGGAGCGGCATCGGCCACCACGCCGCCGCCCCGCAGTGCGTTGACCACCTCGATCTGCGACCGGGGTTCTCGGGCGCGAGCCCGTCCGTGTTCGTCGATCACTGACCGCGACATCCACGGCCAAGAGCTGAGGCTGCGGCTCACCCCGGAGTGGCCATGAAATAGTGCACGGTCAATGGAGCCGGTGCAAGCCACGTCAGCCGGCGATCGGGGAGGCTCACGGGGCCGGCGGGTGGGCGTACGGGCGCTGATCGGGCTGGCGCTTGTGTTGGCGGTCCTCGCGGTGGCGCTGTCCTACCTGGGCCGCGCGGTGCTCAAGCCTGCGCCGTTCGCCGACCGGGCGGTCGCCGCGCTGCGCGACCCGGCGGTCCAGACCGACGTTGCCGATCACGTGACGAACGCCGTCACGTCGATCGGCGGCGGCGATCTTGTGGCAGTGCGGCCTCTGGTGCGCTCCGTAGCGGGAGGGATCGTCTCCTCTCCGGCCTTTGCGGCGCTGTTTCGCAGGGCGGTCCTCGAGGCGCACGACGCGGTGGTCCGTCGAGGCGACGGGCGAGTGTTGATCTCCGTCCGCGACCTTGGTGTCCTGGTCCAAGGCCTGCTTGACCGACTCGCTCCGTCCGCAGCCGGCAAGATCGGGGCCGAGAGGGTGTCGAGTCTGTTCACGCTGCATCCGGGCGGCGCGGTGATCGACGTCGTCGACGTGGTCCGGCGCGTCTACTCGGCATCGTGGGTGCTGGCGGTGCTAGCCGCCATCGCAGCGATCGGCGCGGTCCTGCTCTCCGATGACAGGCGACGGACGACGTGGCACCTGGGAATGGGTCTGCTGGTGGGCGGCTTCGTGCTGGCCGTTGTGGTGACGCTGGGACGGGAGATCGCTGAGCAGCTTGCCCCGGAGGGCCGCGGGCCCGCAGTCGCCGCCGTGTGGCGGGCGTTTATCGGTGGCCTGCAGGTCCAGGCGCTGTTGCTCGCCGGCGCGGGCGCGATCCTCGCCGGCACCACCACCGGGCACCTCGGCCGAGCCGGTCGCGAGGCATGGCGAGCCGGCGCGTGGTTGGCGCGGCCGGCTCCGGGCGCCTCGGAGCCGCCCTCGCTCCTGGGCGCCATCGGCCTCATGGCGCTCGGCGTTGTGGTCCTGCTGGAGCCCGGCACGGCGCTGACCACCCTCGCGCTGCTGGCCGGGCTCTACATCCTCTACCGCGGCGTCGTGGCGGGTGCCTTGGCTGGCGTACGCGGCGCCGGTACGCTGACCGTTGGGCGGTGGTCTGTGAGACGTCTGAGGGTCCGGGTGCCGCCGATGGTGGCGGTGGCCGTGGTCGCGGCTGTGGGCGTGTTCATCCTCACCGGGGGCGGGGACGAGGCGCCGGCCGTCACGCCGCTGACGTGCAACGGATTCGTGGCCCTGTGCAACCGCCCTCTCAACGACGTCGCCCTGGCGGCCACGCACAACTCGATGGCCTCAGTGACGGTGCCGCACTGGCTGTTCGGACAGCAGGACGGGACGATCAGCGACCAACTCGACCAGGGCATTCACGGCCTGCTGATCGACACCTACTACGGGTTTGCCACCCACCGCGGCGTGCGCACCGATCTGGACACGCTCCCCAAGCGCAACGACGCCGAGCAGGAGATCGGCGCCCCGGCGGTCAAGGCGGCGATTGCGCTGCGGAGGCGACTTCCGGCAGGCACGGGAGGCAAGCGAGAGATCTTCCTCTGTCACGGCTTCTGCGAGATCGGCTCGATCACGCTGGCCTCCGCCCTGGCTGATCTGCGGTCTTTCCTCGTGTCACACCCCGGCGAGGTCGTCGTCGTCATCAACCAGGACGAGGGTGTCACTCCCACCGATATCGAGAAGGCGTTCGAGCGCGCCGGGCTCCTCGACCTCGTCTACCGAGGCGTGCTCGGGCCCTTCCCGACCCTCCATCAGATGATCGACGCCAACCAGCGTCTCGTGGTCATGGCCGAGAACGACGCGGGAGACGTTCCCTGGTATCACCTCGCGTACGCGCACGCTCTCAAGGAGACGCCGTTCCGCTTCACCAGCGCCGCCCAGCTGACCGACCCCTCGCAGCTCACCGCGAGCTGCCGTCCCAACCGGGGGCCCATCTCGGCGCCGCTCTTCCTGGTCAACCATTGGATTGACACCACGCCGGCGCCACGGCCGTCACTCGCGTCAAAGGTCAACGCCCGCGGGGTGATGCTGAAGCGTGTACAGACCTGTGAACGTCAGCGCGATCAACTCCCCAACCTGGTCGCCGTCGACTTCTACCGCCGCGGAGATATCTTCGGAGTCGTCAACACGCTGAACGGCGTGTCCCGGTGAACCGTGGCTCGTCGCGCGTTGGCCGTTGCCGAGCCGCTGCCCCAGTCCGGGCGGAACTGAATGCTGATCCGCGCGCCGAGACAGCTGGCGACCTTGGGGATGCTGTGCAGCCAGGTCCGCTGGCAGCTTCCGCCCATCACCAGTAGATCCCCGTGGCCGACACTGAGCCGCAGCCCCGCGCCGCCCGCTTTCGGGCGCAGCCCAAACGGCCGGGTGGCACCGAGGGAGACGATCGCCACCATCGTGTCGCGCGAGCTCTCGCGGGCGACCCGGTCCCCGTGCCAGGCGACGCTGTCGCGGCCATCGCGATACAGGCAGAGCCCGGCGGTGACGAACGGCTCGCCGAGCTCCTTCGCGTAGTACGCGCTCAGCGCCGAGCGCGCTTGGTCCAGCACCGGGTGGGGCAACGCCTCGCCCTGGGCGTAGCGGGCCACGAGTCGCGGGACCTGAACGGTGCTGTCGTAGATGCGGATCCGCTCTTCGTTCCACGGGACGGCGTTGACCAGCGCATCGCAGAGCTCATCGGGAGCGGTGATCAAACCGCGCCGGAAATCGACCCACGCGCCGTCGGCTAGCGGCCGGCGCTCGACCGCTCCGTCCAGCTCGGCGACCCCGGGTTCGCCCGAGGACCCGAACAGCGATGGCTGGAGGACGACCGACATACGCCACAGTCTACCCGCTGATGCGAACACACGTTCCCCCACGCGATGAGTCGCTCCGCATGCGCGCGCCTGGTTGGCGTTATCGTCCGTGGCGTGCCCGGACCGTCGGCCCTTATCGAGTTTCCCGCCGACGATCCCGACCGCGCGCGGCGATTCTGGTCCGGTCTGCTCGGGGTCGAGCTGACTGAGCGCAGCGAGACCGAAGGTCGCGGCTGGCAGGCACACGCCCAGGGTTCGGCCGTCGGCATCCACGAGCGCGGTGCCGGCCCCGGCGACACCGCGTCGCTGCCGTACTTCACCATCGCCGAGATGGACGCGGCGCTGAGCCAGGTCAAGCAACTGGGCGGGAGCGTCATCCATCCCGGGTCGCAGTGGTCGATCTGTCGCGACTCCGAGGGAAGCCCGTTCGGACTTGCCCTCGACCCTGGGCCGTCCTAGGGCCCCGTCGAACTCCTCACCCCGGTAGGCCGGCGGCGGCGCCTGTCGGTGCCACCGGCT
>DASXCN010000638.1:0-2592 GCA_036491155.1 Solirubrobacteraceae bacterium
GTCCAGCAGGTCATCGACTCCGTCGCCGGCGGCGCTGTGCGGGTGCGCTCCCCGCGCGCCGGTGAGCTCGCCGCCGCCCTGGCCGCCGATGGTGCGACCGTCACCCCGCCCGAGACCGGGATGCTCGATGTCAGCGGGACCACCGCGGCCTTGCCGGACTCGCTGACCCAGTGCAGCCACACCGGCTGGGACGCGACCGCCTCCACACCCGGATCGGCATCAAGCGCCATCAGCGCGTCGCGCTCGACCCACGACTCATAGCCGACGTGCTCGCCGGTCCGAGAGAACCACCACCAGCCCGGCCAGTTCCTCTGCCCCGGAATGACGCAAAGCCCCGCACCGGGCTCACCCGCTCGAACCGCGCCGGCCAGCAGGCCGCCAGCGGCCTGCGCTCACGCCCCCAGTCAGGATCGACGTACTCCACCTCAACGCCGGCACACTCCGCCGGACCACCGGCCCGGGCCGCCAGCTCCGCCGTCATCCGCGTGGCCCTTCGACGGGACGAACCCCTCGATAACTCAACTTAGATGGCAAAACCTCGCAAATGGATCAGACACGCTGGCAATGGCTCAGATTTGTTGGCAACGGACAGTATCCCGCGTTCGACGAACCGACGTTTTGTGCTCAATCTTTGAACTTCTTATATGCGCAGTTCAGAGCCGTTTCTATGACTGACTCATGGTGCGTCTGCCCGATCGCATCAAATGATCATGAACCGCTGATCGCTCACCCTGGTTCCTATGACGCAGACCGTTGCATTCACCGAAATGATCATGGGCAACCCTGCGGGCGCAGCACCTCCGCGGGAAACGAGGCTGCCGTATTGGCCGTAGTCGTCACCATCGCCAAGGGCTACGACCTCGGCTACATCTGGAAAACCCAGAACCACACCGCCGACCACAGTATCGGCGGGTACTACATTGACGCCGCCCAGGCCGGCGAACCACCCGGCCGCTGGTGGGGACCCGGCGCCCAGGCCCTCGGCCTCGCACCCGGCCAGGACGTCCACCGCACACCCTACGACGCGGTGTACAAGCAGACCGACCCGCGCACCGGTGCCAGGCTCGGACGGGCCCGCGGCCGCTACCCCACGTTCGCCGACCACCTGGCCCGGCTGACGGCGGCCGAGCCGCACGCCACCGCCGAACGGCTCACCGAGCTCGAACGCGAGGCCGCCCGGGCGACCCGGCAGCCCGCCGCCTACTACGACGTGACCGTCTCGTTCTCCAAGTCCATCTCGATCTTGCACGCCTCCTTTCGGGAGAACGAGCGCCGCGCGCGGATGGAAGGCGACCAGCAGGCGGCCGCGTACTGGGCCGGGCGGGAGCAGGCGTTCCAGGAGGTGCTGCACCGGGCCAACCGGGCCGCGCTGGAGTACCTGCAAGCCTGGGCCGGGATCACCCGGACCGGCTACCACGGCACCCGCATCGACGGCCGCGAGCCGGGCCGGTTCGAGGCCGCCGGGCTGATCGTGACGTCCTGGCTGCAGGGCACCAGCCGGGAGGGTGATCCGCAGGATCACATTCACAACCAGATCGCCCGGATCGTGCGTACCTTCCGCGACGGGAAGTGGCGCGCGCTGGACACGATGAGCGTGCGCGGGGTTCTCGGCGCCCTGCAGGCGATCGCCGCCACCAGTGTCGAATGCGAGCTTTCGCGCGAGTTCGGCGTGGCGTGGATCCCGCGCGCGGATGGCCGCGGCAACGAGATACAAGGCATCAGCCAAGCGCAGCTGGACGCGTATTCCACGCGGACGGTGCAGGTGCGCGAGAAGGAACGCGAGCTCGCGCGGGCGTGGGAGCGCAAGCACGGCCGCGCGCCGACCTCGCGCGAGCTGCTGCACATCGCCAACGCAGCGACACTGCAGTCGCGCAGGGGCAAGGACGCGGACGCGATCGACTGGGACGCGCTCGCCGCGCGGTGGGACGCCACGCTCGGCGGCGACCTGGCCGACATCGCGCCAGCAGTGTCGGACGCGCGCGGCCCCGGCGCGAAGGCGGGCGAGCATCACGCGGGCCGGGCGCCGTCTGGACCGCCTACGCGCGAGGCCCAGGCCCGGGCATTGGCCAAGGCCCTGGTCCTGGTGTCAGCCCGGCACCCGGCGTGGACTCGGCACGACTTGCTCAAGCAGCTGGCGCTGGTGCTGCCTGCAGAAACCCGGCAGATGAGCCCGGAAGAGGCCCAGGAGCTCTTGTTTGGCCTGGCTGAGGAAGCCCTGTCCGGCCGGAGCGGCGAGGTGGTGTGCCTGGAGGCGCCGGAGTGGCCGCCGCTGCCCGCCTCGCTGCGCCGCACGCTGGACGACCGCAGCATCTATACGCGTCCCGGCGCCGCGCGGTACGCCACCACCGCGCAACTATCGATGGAGGAGCGTCTGGTCGCGCACGCGCAGACGCAAGGCGCGCCACGCGTGCGCGGCGAACTGGCCGCGCGGCGCCTCGGCGCCGATCTCGTGCAACTCCGCGCGGCACTAGCCGACCGCGCGCACGACCCGCGCAAGAATGCGCCGCACGGGCTGCGGCTGGACCAGGCCGCCGCCGCGTGGCACGCACTCACCTCGACCCGCACTGTCGAAGTGATCACCGGGCCGGCCGG
>DASXCN010000639.1:0-4547 GCA_036491155.1 Solirubrobacteraceae bacterium
AAGTCGGCCCGCAGGACCTCGAGCGTCGAGGGCGTGTACAGGGCCGCCGCGGGGTGATAGAGCGGGTAGAGCCGGATGGCGCGCGCGCCGATCGTGCGCACCTCCGGCTGCCCGTGGAGGCGGGAGATCCCGGTGTTGTCGCCGCGCAGCAGCTTGGTGGAGAAGTTGCCCAGCGTGCAGATCACCGTGGGCTGGATGAGCTCAACCTGACGGCGCAGGTACTCGTTGCAGGATTCGATCTCGTTGGGATGCGGATCCCGGTTGCCGGGCGGGCGGCATTTGACGGTGTTGCAGATGAATACTTCGCCGCGGTCCAGGCCGATCTCGCCGAGCAGCTTGGTGAGCAGCTTGCCCGCCTGCCCGACGAAGGGCACTCCCTGCTTGTCCTCGTTGGCGCCGGGGGCCTCTCCGACGAACATGAGGTCGGCGTTGGCGTCGCCGGAGCCGAAGACCACTGTGGTTCGGGTTTGGTGCAACGGGCAGCGCGTACAGTGCTTGGCCTGCTCGTAGACCGCCTTGAGCTGCTCCCGCCGCTCTGTGGGGCTTGTCACGGACCTCGATGCTAGAGGGGCCATCAGACGGGGTATCCTGAAACCCGTGGCCGGCACCGGCAAGGGCCGGACCCGATGACAGCGACGTTTTTCCCCCAATCTCCGACCGGTATCTCACATGCGGGAACTGGACCGGCTCCCTTCTCTGCCCCCTGCGGCTGCTTCCACCCCGTCTTCGACGGCTGCTTTGACCGCCCCTGAACGGGTGGTCATCGTCGGCAACGGCCGTCTGGGCAACGCCCTGGCCGTCGCTCTGCGCGCGGCCGGCGTGCAGGTGAGCGGCCCCCTGCGTCGCGGCGAGGCGCCTGCCGACGCCGACGTGGTCCTGCTCTGCGTGCCCGATGCCGAGATCCGCTCCGCTGCCGAGACCGTGCCCGCCGGACTGCCCGTGGGCCACTGCTCGGGCGCGACGGGCCTCGAGCCCCTCGCTGAGTCCGGGCGCGACATGTTCTCCCTGCATCCGCTCATGACCGTCACCGCTGACCCTGCGTCGACGGCCTTCGCCGGCGCCGGCGCCGCGGTCGCCGGGAGTACCCCGGAGATGCTCTCCCTGGCCCGGGCCCTCGCGCAGCGGCTGGGGATGCGTCCGATCGAGATCGCGCCGGGCGACCGCACCGCCTACCACGCCGCCGCATCGATCGCGTCCAACTTCCTGGTCACGCTGGAGGCCGCCGCCGACCGGCTGGGGTCGACGGTGGGGATCGAGCGCGAGGACCTGTTGCCACTGGTGCGGGCGACCGTCGAGAACTGGGGGCGCCTGGGCGGCGAGCGCGCGCTCACCGGGCCGGTGGCCCGCGGCGACGAGGCGACGGTGGCGGCACAGCGCCAGGCGATCGCCGAGCGCGCCCCGGATCTGCTGGCGCTGTTCGACACGATGGTGGATGCCACCCGCGCCCTCGCCACCGCAGGAGCGCTGGTGCGATGAAGATCGTCCGCACGGTCGCCGAACTGCGGGCTGAGCTCGTCGGCGCCCGGCGCGCCGGGCACAGCATCGGGCTCGTCCCAACCATGGGCGCGTTCCACGACGGCCACCTGTCGCTGATACGGCGCGCCCGCGACGCCTGCGACATCGCGGTGGTGTCGCTGTTCGTCAACCCCGCGCAGTTCAACGAGGCGGCCGATCTGGACGTGTATCCCCGCGACGAGCAGCGCGACTCTGGGCTCGCCGCCGGCCAGGGCGTCGATGTCCTGTTCGCCCCGGGCGTGGCCGAGGTCTATCCCGACGGATTCGCCACCTCGGTCGCGGTGCGCGGGCTCACCGACGGCCTGGAGGGCGCGCATCGTGGCCACGGCCACTTCGACGGCGTCACCACGGTGGTGACCAAGCTGCTCAACATGGTGGGACCGGACGTCGCCTACTTCGGACAGAAGGACGCCCAGCAGGCGACGGTCGTGCGCCGGCTCGTCCGTGACCTCAACTTCGCTGTCCGGATCGAGGTCTGTCCCACCGTGCGTGCCGACGATGGCCTGGCCCTGTCGAGCCGCAACGTGCTCCTCACCCCCGCCGAGCGCGTCCAGGCCACGGCGCTCTACCGCGCCCTTCGGGCCGTCCAGGCCGCCGTGGCGGCCGGAGAGCGCGACCCGGAGGCCGCACTGGCCCAGGGTTACGCCGAGCTGGACGCGGCCGGGGTCGAGCCGGAGTACCTGGCCGTCGTGGCGGCGGACGCGGTGGAGCCGGTGACGTCGGTCGAGGGCGACGTGCTGGTGGCCGTGGCCGCCCAGGTCGGCTCTGTCCGGCTGATCGACAACCTGCCGATAACCGTGATGAGATCCACCCCCAGCAGCACCGACAACGAGGTGGCGACCCCGCACGGGGCGCCAACCACCTAAAGGAGGCGAAAGCCATGTCTGCGACCCCCCGCACCACGGTCCCCCAGAGCCTGGATGGACCGATGCCGATGACGCTGCCCCGCCTGGCCGAGAAGAAGCGCCTCGGCGAGGCGATCGTGATGATCACCGCCTACGACTACCCGTCGGCGCAGGTGGCCCAGGAGGCTGGCGTGGACGTCGTGCTGGTGGGCGACTCCGGTGCGATGACGGTGCTGGGCTACCAGTCGACGGTCCCGGTGTCGATCGACGAGATGCTGATGCTGGCCTCCGCGGTGCGCCGCGGGCTGCGCACGCCGCTGCTGGTCGGCGATCTGCCCTTCGGGTCCTATGAGGCTTCCGACGAGCAAGCGATCGCCACCGCTCAGCGCTTCGTCAAGGAGGCCGGCTGCGACGCGGTGAAGCTCGAGCGCGGCGGCACCAGCGTGCAGCGCGCGCGGGCGATCGTGCAGGCCGGCATCCCGGTCATGGGCCACGTCGGCCTCACGCCCCAGACGGCGACCGCACTCGGCGGCTATCGCGCCCAGGGGCGCACGGCGGACCAGGCCATCGCCGTCGCACGTGACGCCATCGCGTTGGAGGAGGCCGGCTGCTTCTCCATCGTGCTGGAGGCGATTCCGGCCGCGGTGGCACAGGAGATCATGGCCCGCGTCGAGATCCCGGTGATCGGCATCGGCGCCGGACCGGCCGACGGCCAGGTCCTCGTCTTCCACGATCTGCTGGGCATCTACGACGGCCACGTGGCGCGGTTTGCCAAGCGCTTTGCCGACGTGCGCGCTCACATGGTGGCCGGCGTCGCCGAGTACACCGCGGAGGTGCGCAGCCGGACCTTTCCGGCGCCGGAGCACTGCTACTCGATCGATGATGAGCAGCTTGCGAACTTCCGCGCCGGTCTGACCTAGAACGGCCTGGTCGATCCCGTAGGATCAGGCGAATGGCACGGTTCGCCCAGGTGTTCGCCCCGCGGGATCGCATCTATTTCGAGCTCTTCGAGGAGGCGGGGCAGAACATGCTCCGCTCCTCGACGCTGCTCCACGAGCTACTCACCGACTACCCCGACAACAAGCAGCTGGCCGGCGAGATCCTCGACCTCGAGCACGAGGGTGACCGGATCACGCACGACATCATCGACCGGCTCAACCACACCTTCGTGACCCCGATCGACCGCGAGGACATCCTCGCCCTCGCCTCGGCGCTCGACGACATCGTGGACTACACCGAAGAGGTGGCTGACTACCTCGGTCTCTACAAGATCGAGGCGCCGATGGACCAGGCGATCTGGCTGGCCCGGGTGCTGAAGGACGCCTCCAGCCAACTGGCGGAGGCCATGCCCCACCTGCGGGGCTTCCGGGACATCAGCCGCTACACCGTCGAGGTCAACCGGCTGGAGAACGAGGGCGACCGCATCACGCGAGAAGCGGTGGCCTCGCTGTTCGATGGCGGGATCGACCCGATGGTGGTCATCCGCTGGAAGGACATCTTCGAGCGCCTCGAGGCCGCCATCGACGCCACCGAGCGAGCGGCCAACATCATCGAGGGCATCGTCATCAAGAATTCCTGACCGGTCGCGGCGACGACGGTCAGGCCTGCGCGTAGATGACCTGCCTGCTCACGCGGGCGGGTAGGTGACCTGCCTGATCACCCGGGCGGGCGCACCGACCGCGATAGAGCGGGGCGGCAGGTCGCGGTTGACGACCGAGTTGGCGCCGATCACGCACCGTTCCCCAACCGTCACGCCGCTGGTGATCACCACGTTGGCCCCGCACCAGACGTTGTCGCCGACCCGGGTGGGCCCCTTGCTGCGAAAGCCCTGCCACGTGATCGGGCGATCGGGGTCGTCGAAGCGGTGGTCGGCGTCGGTGATGAAGCAGCCATTGGCGAACATGCAGTGGTCGCCGATCTCGACCAGGTCCATCGCCGCCACCATCACCCCGAGGTTGAGGAACGTGCCCTCGCCGATCCGGACCCGCGCCGGCGCGGGGGCGGTGATCCACACCCCAGGCTCGAGCAGCGTGCCCGACCCGATCTCCAGTCGGCCCTCCTGCAGGGCCTCCAGCACATTGCCGTGGACCGGCCAGCGCGCGAAGGCGCCGCGGCGCATCAACTCCCAGTGGATCCGGGCCCGGTTCCAGGGCAACGTGTTGCGCTCATACCAGCGCCACTTCTGTG
>DASXCN010000640.1:0-18594 GCA_036491155.1 Solirubrobacteraceae bacterium
AGGGGGTAGGCGCCGACCAGCAGCCCGTCGTGGACCTGGGCGAAGCCGTAGGTGCGAAACCAGTTGGACATCACGCTAATCATCGCCGCTGGCGGACATTTGCGCCGTCGTGTCACAAATGCCCCTGTGGGCGCGGGCCCCACCGGCCACCCCTTTGACCCGCAGTGCCGCCGGTCCTCACAGCATCCCGGAATTCGGTTAAAGGCGCGGTCGTGATTGGATAGAAGCGATGGCGGTGGCTCTCTCCGATGGCATCCACGTCGCCGGCACGCTCGCGCGCGCCGGCATGCTGCGTCCCTCGCGCCCGGACCGGGCGATGCGGGCGATCATGGGCCTGCATCGCTTCGGGCCGACGATGGCCGCCGGCGTCATGGGCGGCGCCGCCCGCTTCCCGCACGTTCCGGCCGTCGTCGATGACGACGGCAGCATCACCTTCGGCGAACTGGAGCGCCGGACCAATGCGCTGGCGCGCGGCCTGGCCGGTCATGGGCTGACCGAGGGCCGGACCGTGGCCATCATGTGCCGCAACCATCGCGGCTTCATCGAGGTGGCCGCGGCGTGCTCCAAGCTCGGCGCCCACGTGGTGCTGCTCAACACCGGCTTTGCCGGTCCGCAGGTGGCCGAGGTGGTGGAGCGCGAGGGCGCCGACGGCCTGGTCTATGACCGCGAGTTCGCGGCCACCGTGCAGGAGGCGCGCGGCGACCGGGTCTGTTTCGTCGCCGATGCCGACGACACCGAGGACACCTCGCTGGCCCAGCTCATCGCCACCCGCGTGGACACCCCGCTGCCCCCGCCCGCGGTGGCGGGCCGGGCGATCATCCTCACCTCCGGGACCACCGGAACCCCCAAGGGGGCCAACCGGCCGGCCCCCAGCTCCATGGGCCCGATGGCGGCGCTGCTCTCGGCCATCCCGCTGCGGGCGCGCGGGACGACGGTCATCGCCGCGCCGTTGTTTCACGCCTGGGGCTTTGCCCACGTCCTGCTGGCCACGGCGCTGTCCTCGACGATCGTGCTCCGGCGGCGCTTCGACCCGCTGGATACGGTGCGCGCGGTGGCCGAGACCCGCGCCGATGCGCTGGTCGTCGTCCCGGTCATGCTCCAGCGGATGCTCGAGGCCCGTGCCGAGGAACGTCTCAGCCTGGACACGTCGTCGCTGCGCGTGATCGCGGTCAGCGGCTCGGCGCTGCCGGGGCCGCTGGCCAACCGGGTCATGGACGCCTTCGGCGACGCGCTCTACAACCTCTATGGCTCGACCGAGGTCGCGTGGGCGACGGTGGCGGGCCCGGCGGACCTGCGCGCTGCTCCCGGCACCGCCGGGCGGCCGCCGCGTGGCACGGTGGTCAAGATCCTCGACGATCGCGGCGACCCGGTTCCCGCGGGCGCCAGCGGGCGGATCTGCGTCGGCTCGGAGATGCTCTTCGAGGGCTACACCGGCGGCGGCGACAAGGATCGCTACGGGGAGCTCATGGCCACCGGCGACGTCGGCCACTTCGACGCCGACGGGCGGCTCTTCGTCGACGGCCGCGACGACGACATGATCGTCTCGGGCGGGGAGAACGTGTTCCCGGGCGAGGTCGAGGATCTGCTGGCCGGCATGGCCGCGGTCCGCGAGGTGGCGGTCGTCGGCGTGCCCGACGAGGAGTTCGGGCAACGCCTGCGCGCCGTGGTGAGCCTGCACCCCGGCGCTGAGCTCTCCGAGGCCCAGCTCCAGGATCACGTACGCGGCCATCTCGCCCGCTACAAGGTGCCGCGCGAGGTCGTGTTCGTCGAGCAACTGCCACGCAACGCCACCGGCAAGATCCTCAAGCGCGAGCTGCGCTGAGCCGACGGCGCCCAGGCCAGCCCGTCGCCGCCAACGGTTAATCTCGTGTGCATGTCCCTGCGTACTGACACATTTGACCTGGGAGGTCTCCGGCTCACGTCCGGTGAAGGGCGCCGGCTCGACCTCCACGTCGGGATCGACCCGTTCGAGCTCGCCGGCGAGCGCTATGTCGTGGAGCCCGATGTCGTCCCGGCGGAGCTGGACGTGTCGCGCACCACCGGGTCCGGCTACGCCCTGCGGCTCGGCTTCGAGGCCACGCTCGCCGGGCCGTGCATGCGCTGTCTGGCCGACGCGACGCTGACGTTCGAGGTGCTGGCGCGCGAGGTGTCGCAGCCGGGCGAGGGGGAGGAGCTCGAGTCGCCCTATCTGCAGGACGGCGTCGTCGATCTCCGGGCGTGGGCGCGCGACGCGCTGGCGCTGACCGTGCCCACGCAGCTGCTGTGTCGCTCCGACTGCGCCGGGCTGTGCCCGATCTGCGGGGTGGACCTCAACGAGGCCGGCCCCGACCACGGCCACGGACGCGAGCCGGACCCGCGCTGGGCGAAGCTCTCCGAACTGCACTTCGACTGATCGGTGAAGATGCGTTGAGTGCCGTGGTGCGAAATTCCCGCGATTTGCGGGTGTTGCGTCAATACTTCCTCAAGCCCGAAGCGGTTTCGGTCGATTACTCATGAGAATGCATCGTGCCGGCGAGTCGTCGGGGCCCAGTCGAACTGGGGAGGCGATCGCACCCCTCCGTGGGCTGCTCGAATTCGCACGCATTGCTCGCCGCCAGCCGACGTTGCTCGAGACGCTCCGCGCGGTCGCATCGGCCGTCTCTGACGCCGTCGGCTTCGCCACGGTCGTCATCAACGCCTACCGTGCCGACGGCGAGGTCTACGAGGTGGTCACGGTGCACGGCTCCGAGCGGGCGTCGGAGATCCTGCTCGGCTCGACCACCAAGCCCGAGACCTGGACGCCGCTGCTCGACGAGCGCTTCCGCCGCCACGGCGTCTACTTCATCCCCGAGGGCTCGCTGAGCTTCGACGACCCGACGATCACCTGGTACCGGCCGGAGCCCAACGCCCGCGCCGCCGAGCTCAGCGGCGAGAGCTGGCACACCGACGACGCCCTGTTCGCGACCCTGGAGGGCTCCGGAGGGCGCCCCTACGGGATCATCTCGGTGGACGAGCCGTTCTCGGGGCTGCGTCCCGACGACCAGCAGCTGGTGATGCTCAGCGCCCTGGCGGCCCACGCGGCATTGGCCATCGAGAGCTCGCGCCAGATGACCGCGCTCGAGTCGTCGCTGGCCCGCTACCGGGCGGTGATCGCCGGGACGCTGGACAGCGTCGTCGCCGTGGACGAGCAGGATCGCATCATCGAGTTCAATCCCGCCGCCGAGCGCGCCTTCGACTACCTGGCCGAGGATGTGCTGGGCCGCGAGATCGCCGAGCTGCTCGTCCCGCCCGAGAACCGCGCGTTCTACCGCAGCCTCGCTCAGCGGCTCCGGGACAACCCGGGGTCGAGCCTGCTCGATCGCCGCATCGAGACCACGGCGATCCGCAGCGACGGCAGCGAGTTCCCCGTGGAGCTGACCGTGGCCCGCGTCGAAGGATCGGGCGGACTCGGGCCCTCGTTCTACGGGATCGTGCGCGACATCGGCGAGCGCCGGCGGGGGGAGGAGCAGCTCGCGTACCTGGCCTATCACGACGCGCTGACCGGGCTGCCCAACCGGATCCTCGTCGAGCAGGAGATCGACCTGGCCCTGGCTCGCGCGCGGCGTGCCGGCGGCGCGGCCGCGCTCATGTTCGTCGACCTGGACGACTTCAAGGAGGTCAACGACCGGCTTGGCCACGCCGCCGGCGATCGGCTGCTGGCCAACGTCTCCGCCCGCCTGCGCGGCGTCCTGCGTGACTCCGACGTGCTGGCCCGCCAGGGCGGTGACGAGTTCCTGGTACTGCTCGGCGACCTCTCCGATGAGCCCACCGCGGCCGCCGAGAGCGTCGGAGGCAAGCTGCTCAGCGCGCTGCTGGAGCCCTTCGTGGTCGCCGGGACCGAGGTCCGAACGGGCGCCAGCATCGGCATCAGCGTCTATCCGGACGACGCCGCCGACACCGAGGCCCTGCTCCGCCACGCCGACGTCGCGATGTACCGCGCCAAGGCGGCCGGCGGCGGGCGCTTTGTCTTTCACCAGCGCTCCGACACTCTGGCCTCGCGCCGCTCGAGCATGACCGTCCAGTTGCGCCGCGCCATCGAGGCGGGCGAGATGGATCTCCACTACCAGCCGGTGTGGTCGCTGGCTCCCAGACGTGTGATCGTCGGCGTGGAGGCACTCCTGCGCTGGCGCCACCCCGAGCGGGGCCTGCTCACGCCCGACCTGTTCGTGAACGTCGCCGACCAAAGCACGGTCGGCGAGGACCTGATGGCCTGGATGCTCGACGCGTGCTGCCGCCAGGCGTGGGAGTGGCGGGAGGCCGGCCTGTCGCCGATGGTCGGCGTCAACATCTCGCCCGCGCAGTTGCTGGCCCCCGGCTTCGCGGCGGGCCTGGCCCGGCGCGTGGCCGAGTCCGGGGTTTCGCCGGGTAACTTCGCCCTCGAGCTGACCGAATCGGCGTGGACGGTGGACTCGGCGGAGGCGCTGGAGGTCATCGACGACCTGCGCGCCACGGGCCTGACCATGGTCCTCGACGACTTCGGCGCGGGCTACTCGTCGCTGTCGCGCCTGGTGGATCTCGGCTTCGACGTGCTCAAGATCGACGGCGGCATGCTCGCTGGGATCCCCGGCGACGCGCGGGCGGTGAAGCTGGTGGAGGCCGTGTTTGACCTCGCCTCGGCCTGCAGCACCGGCGTCGTGGCCGAGGGCGTCGACACCGAGGCCCAGTGCGACTTCCTGCTCGCCCACGGGATCTCCCTGGCGCAGGGCCTTCTGCTGGGGGCGCCGGTGAGCGCCGCTGACATGACCGCGCTTCTGCAGCGCGAGCTCGTTGCGCCCACGCCTCCGCGGCGGGGCCCACGCTCCGATGGCGGCGGGGTCTGACGCCCGCATCCGGCCTGCCTACGGGGGACCCCGCGTGCTAGCCTCCTGCGTCGCATGGCGGTCCCCAAGCAGAAGCAATCTCACGCGCGCACGACGCAGCGACGCTCGCAGCACAAGGTCAAGGCGGCGACCTACAACGCGTGCCCCACGTGTCACAGCCCCCGGATCCCGCACCGCGTGTGCCCGGTCTGCGGGAGCTACCGGGGCCGCGAGGTCATCGCCGAGACCGGCCAGCAGTCGGCCTAGCCGGCCCACTCCATGGTGACCGTCGCCGTTGACGCGGGCGGGGCGGATCTGGGCCCAGCCGAGGTCGCCGCCGGAGCCGCCATCGCCGCCGCCGCAGGGATCGGCGTCCTTCTCTTCGGCCCCGCCGGCGAGATCGGCTTGGTACCCGACGGCGTCGAGGTCGTCGACGCCCCGGTCTCGATCGCCAAGGCCGCGGACCCCGCCTTCGCCGTTCGCTCCACCCCGGAGGCCTCGATCGTCCAGGCCGCCAAGGCGGTGGCGGCCGGCCGGGCGCAGGCGCTGGTGTCCGGTGGCTCGACGGGGTCTGCCCTGGCCGCCGGGCTGTTCAACATGCGCCGCGATCGCGGGATCTACCGCCCGGCGCTGGCCCTGCCCGTTCCCGTCCCCGGAGGCCATCCGGTGATGCTGCTCGACGTCGGCGCCAACGTCACCTGCCGCCCCGAGCACCTCGTCCAGTTCGCCCACATGGGGTCGGCGTTCTCCCAGGCGGTGCTACGCATCGCCTCGCCCCGGGTGGCACTGCTCTCCAACGGCGAGGAGGCGGTCAAGGGGACCCCGGAGTTGGTGGAGGTCCACCAGCTCCTGGCCGGGGAGGGCGGCACGGGCCTGAACTTCGTCGGCAACATAGAAGGCACCCAGGTGTTCGAGGATGCCGCCGACGTGGTCGTCATGGACGGCTTCACGGGCAACATCACGCTCAAGTTGATCGAGGGGGTCTCCGGGCGCACGCTGCGCGCCATCCGCGACGTCGCGATGGGGTCCACGCGGGCCAAGATGGGCGGTTGGCTGCTGCGCCCGGCGATCCAGGGCCTGCGCGACCAGATCGACCCCGAGGGCCCGGGCGGCGCCTATATGTTGGGGCTGCGCCAGCTCGGGGTGGTGGCCCACGGCCGCTTCAGCCGGCGGGGCTTTGCCCGCGCCATCGAGGTGGCGGCACGCGGAGTGGAGGAAGATGTCATCAGCGCCACGCGAGCCGCTCTGAAGGCCGCCGGCGCACTGCGAACCCCCGGAAGCGGGGGAGAGGAGGACGGCAATGGTTAGAGAGCCCACGCCCTGCGCGTCCGGGCTGACGTCTACGGTGTGGCGCCGATGAATCGAGAGCAAGTCTTCTCGCTGATCCGCGCGCACCTGGTCGACGAGCTGGAGGTCAGCCCCGGCTCGATCTCGGAGTCGACCCGTTTTCGTGAGGATCTGGAGGCTGACTCGCTGGATCTCTACACGCTGGTGCAGGAGCTCGAGGACTCCTACGGCGTGCGGATCTCCGACGAGGAGGCCAGCCGGATCCTGACTGTCGGCCAGGCGGTCGACTTCGTGCTCGCCAGCGGGCCCCTGCCGGCGACCGCGGGCCAATCCACTGACACTGAGTGACACCACAACCGCAGCGCAAGGATCCGGAGACCCCGCCTCCCAGCCGGATACCGTCCCGCCCGCCCGGTGCCACGCTCGCGGACATGCTCGGGCGCCTGGAGCCGGAGTTGCAGCGTTCGGTGTTCACCCACTCGTCGTGGACGACGCGCCGCTCGGAGTCCTACGAGCGGCTCGCCTTCCTGGGCGACAGCGTGCTGGGGCTGGCCGTCACCACCCATCTCTTCCCGCGCCTGGACGCGGAGCGCTTCGGGCCCGGTCGGCTGACCAAGATCCGCGCGCAGGCGGTGTCGGGTCGCTCCTGCCGGGCGGTCGCGGAGCGCCTGGGCGTCCCGGACCGGTTGCGCGCGGCGGCACCGGAGTCGGCGGCGCCGGGGCTGGAGGCGCTCATCTCCACCGAGCGCGTACTGGCCTCCGTCATCGAGGCGGTGATCGGCGGTTGTTATCTGACCTTCGGCTACGACGCGACCGGCGAGGCGGTGGTGGACGCATTCGGGCCGGAGATCGAGAACGCGCTGGAGCACTCGGTGGACTACAAATCAGCGCTCCAGGAACGGCTGGCGAGGCGGGGCGAGCTGGTGAGCTACGCCGTGGTCGACGAGCAGGGGCCCCCGCACGACCGCACCTTCACCGTTCAGGCCACCATCCGCGGCAAGGAGATCGGCAGCGGCGTGGGCCGTTCCAAGAAGGACGCCGAGCAGGAGGCCGCGCAGTCGGCGCTGGAGGCCATGGTCAAGTGACGCCTGGCGACGGCGGCGCGCCGGCGAGCGACGGGACGGCGCCGTGTACCTGAAGTCGATCACCGTCAAGGGCTTCAAGTCCTTCCCGGACCGGACCAAGCTGGAGTTCGGCCCGGGGGTCAGCGTCATCGTCGGTCCCAACGGCTCGGGCAAGTCCAACGTGACCGACGCCGTGCTGTGGGCGCTGGGCGAGCAGTCCCCGGGCGCGGTCCGCGGTCAGTCGATGCAGGACGTGATCTTCGGCGGCGCCCCCGGCCGTCAGGCGGCCGGCCACGCCGAGGTGGAGCTCATCCTCGACGACAGCGAGGGAAGCCTGGGCCTCGGCATCCCCGAGATCGCGATCCAGCGTCGCCTCGATCGGGCCGGCGAGGGCGAGTATCGCCTGGCCGGCGCCCGCTGCCGCCTCGTCGACGTCGTCGAACTGCTGTCTGACACCGGCCTGGGGAAGGAGATGCACTCGGTCATCTCTCAGGGTCGCGTCGAGTCGCTGGTCACCTCCAAGCCCCGCGATCGCCGCCGGCTCATCGAGGAGGCGGCCGGGCTGGGCAAGCACCGCAAGCGCCGCCGCCGCGCCCAGCTGAAGCTGGCGCGCACCCAGGACAACCTGGACCGCGCCCTGGACGTCGAACGCGAGGCGCGGTCGCGGCTGCGGCCTCTCAAGCGTCAGGCCGAGGCCGCCGAACTGCACGAGCGACTCGAGCGCCAGTCGCTGGAGATCCGCTGGGAGCTCGCGCGCGACGACGTGCGCAGCCATCGCGCAGGCATGGCTTCCGCCGAGGCGCTGGCGGGCGAGGTCCGCGAGCGCCGGCGGGCGCTCCAGGCCGAGCTCGAGGCCGTCTCCAAGCGTCGCGAGGCCGCCGAGGAGGCGCTGGCGGCACGCAGCGCCCAGCGTGAGGAGCTCTCGCGCCGCGCCTATTCGGGTCGGGGGGCCGCAGAGCGCATCGGCTACCGCGCCGAGTCTGCCCGCGCCGCCGCCACCTCGGTCGAGGGGCGGCTGGTGCGCTATCGCGAGCTCGAGGCCGCGCTTGACGCGGAATCGGCCGCCGACCAGGACGATCCCGAGGCGGCCGGGCGGATCGCCGGATTGGAGGAGTCGCTGGCAGCCCTTGACCGCGACCGCGAGGCCGAGCTCGCGCGCCAGCTCGCCGAACTGGGGGAGCAGCTGGCTGAGGCCGGCGGGCGCGCGGCTGAGCAGGCGCAGGCCGTCGCCGCGGCGCAGGCCGAGCGCGAGGCCGCCGAGGCAGCCGCTGAGCAGATTCGCGGCGACGTGCGCGACGCCGAACGTGCCGTGGAGACCGCGCGCCGCGAGGCCGCGCGCGTCGGCGGTGAGCTCGCCGCCGTCAACCAGTTCCTGCGCCATCACGTGGGCACGCCGCACGGCGCCGCCGCTCTTGCCGACGACCTCGATGTCGATCCCGGCTATGAGCTCGCCGTGGCCGCCGCGCTGGACGGTCGCCTGCGCGCCGCCGTGGTCGATGACCGCCCGGCGGCCGGCGCACTGCTTGACCGTGCCGGAGCCGACGGCGGACGGACGCTGGTCGTCGGCGAGGCGGCGAGCGGCGCCGGCGACGATCGCGCCGCAGGGCCGCGGGCCCCGGGGGCGACCCGTCTGGTCGATCACGTCCGCGCCCAGGGCCGCGCGCTGGCCCTGGCCCGGGCGCTGCTGCGCGAGACGTGGGTCGTGGAGGATCTCGATCAGGTCGCCGGAGACTTCGAGGGTGTGGCGGTCACGCGCGGCGGGCGCGTCTGGTCTGCCCGCACTCGCGAGCTGCGCCAGGCACCTGCCGTCGGGGAGGATCGCGTCCTGGCCGAACGCAACCGCCGCGAGCAGCTCATCGCCGAGTCTGAGCGCGCCGCGCAGGCTGAGGTGGACGCCCGCGCCGGGGTCGAGCGAGCCACCGCCGGGATGTCGCAGGCCGACTCGGCGCGCGACCGCCTGACCAACGCCCACCGTGCGGCGGTCCGCACCCTGGATGAGCGGCGCGAAGTGGAGCGGCGGCTCGCCGCGCTCATCGAGCGCCGCCGCGCAGCGCCCGACGATGGCGTGGGTGGGGATGGGGTCGAGCGCCGCGCGCAGCTGGCGGCCGAGCTCGCCGCCGAGCGCCGGATGCTCGAGCGCGTGGAGCGCGATCGCGCGCAGCGGGCGCAGCGCTTGGAGCGGGTGCGTGCGGGGATCGCGCGCGACACCGAACTGGTGCCCGCCGTGACCGCCATCATCGGCGCCCTGGAGGAGGTCTCGAGCGCGATCGCTGAGCGGCTGGCCGGCTTCGAGGAGGCGCTGGCCGCCGACCGCCAGGCGGGAGAGCACGTTGCCGTCGAGCTGCGCACGTGTGCCCAGCAGGAGGCGGAGCTGCACGCCAAGATCAGTCAGGAGAACGAGGCGCTCACCCAGGCTGAGGTCCGCCTCCAGCGCGCGCGTGACCAGGCCGGGGACGCCGAGGCCGAGCTGAGGCGCATCGCCCAGCGGCTGGAGCTGGCCGCCGAGCCGGCCGAGACAGGGCTCTCCGACGAGGAGCGCCAGACCCTGGACGGCCGGCTGGAGCGGATCGCTCGCCGGCGCGAGCAGCTGGGGCCGGTCAACCCGCTCGCCCAGGAGGAGTACGCCGAGGCGGTGGCCCACGTCGAGGAGCTCGAGACCCAACGCGCGGACCTGGAGACGGCCCTGCGCGAGCTCGAGAAGCTCATCGCCGACACCGACAAGCAGATCCGCACCACTTTCGAGCAGACCTTCGCGGCGACCGCCGCGGCGTTCGAGGAGCTTGCCGCCCAGCTCTTCCCCGGTGGTGAGGGCAGGCTGCGGTTGGTCTCGGAGCGCGAAGGCCCCGCTCGGGTGCTCGGCGGCCAGGAGGCCCCCGACGCCGATGGCAACCCCGAGGACGGCGACGGCGACGACGGCCCCGACGACGACCTCGAGCCCGAGGAGGACCTGCTCGGGGTTGAGATCGAGATCACGCCGGCGGGCAAGGAGTGCAAGCGTCTGTCGCTGTTGTCGGGCGGCGAGAAGTCGATGACGGCGCTGGCCTTTCTGTTCGCCGTGTTCCTCGCACGTCCGTGCCCCTTCTACATCCTCGACGAGGTCGAGGCCGCGCTGGACGACCTCAACATCGACCGCTTCCTCGCTCTGCTGCGCCAGTACTCTTCACGCGCCCAGTTCATCGTCGTCACCCACCAGAAGCGCACGATGGAGGCCGCCGACTCGCTCTACGGCGTCTCGATGGGCTCTGACGGCATCTCCAAGGTCATCTCGCGCAAGCTGTCGGGCGGCGAGGGGCCGGCGGAGACTGAGGCCCGGGCAGCCTGAGCAGGCACGCGCCGGCCGGGGGCGGTTCTCGACACCTGCGGGGGCACCACCACGACCACCGGCACCACCGCCGCCGTTGATAACGTCGCCGCCGTCATGGCGCGCGACTGGCGGGAGCTCTTCATCATCGACGGCGCGGACGCGGTCCCGGTGGGCACGCCCGAGGAACCCGAGCGTCGGGTGGGCCGCTTCCGGCGCCTGCGCGACGGCTTGCGCAAGACCCGCCAGGCACTGCAGACCGAGATCCAGGCCACGCTGTTCGAGGATCTCTCCGACGAGACGTGGGAGCGCCTGGAGGAGGCGCTCATCTATGCCGACGTCGGCGCCCAGACGACCGCCAAGGTCGTGGCCCAGCTCGAGCAGGAGGCCGCCGAGAACAAGCTCTCTGGCGGCCAGCAGCTCTCAGACAGGCTGGTCGAGCTGCTCACCGAGATCGCCCAGACCGGGAACGACACCATCGACCTGCGTCCCGAGCCCACCGTCATCCTCGTGGCCGGCGTCAACGGCACGGGCAAGACGACGACGCTGGGCAAGCTCGCGTGGCATCTGAGCCAGGAGCTCAAGCAATCGGTCGTCCTGGCCGCCGGGGACACCTTCCGCGCCGCCGCGGTGGAGCAACTGGAGCTGTGGGCCCAGCGGGCCGGGGTGGACTTCGTCAAGGGTGGCGTCGGCGCCGACTCCGCGTCGGTGGCCTTCGACGCCATCGCGCAGGCGCGCCGCCAGGGTGCCGACGTGGTCCTCATCGACACCGCGGGACGCCTGCACACCCAGGACAACCTGATGGCCGAGCTGGTCAAGGTCCGCCGAGTCATCGCCAAGCAGATCCCCGAGGCCCCGCACGAGACGTTGCTGACCGTCGACGCCACCACCGGTCAGAACGGGTTGCGTCAGGCCAAGGCCTTCTCAGAGGCGATCGACGTCTCGGGGCTCGTCCTCACCAAGCTCGACGGCACCGCCAAGGGCGGGATCGCCCTGGCCATCGCCCAGGAGCTCGGCATCCCGGTCAAGCTGATCGGAGTGGGGGAGACGCTCGAGGACCTGCGCCCGTTTGACCCCGGGGACTTCGCCCGGGCTCTGGTGTCCTGACGACCGCGCCCAGGGTCTGATCTGCCCGACCCCACCTCGCCGCGACCAAGTGATTCCTGCGCTGCGAGGGCGAGGCGCACATCCCGCCCTGGGCCCAGCGCCCGCCTAGTAGCCTCAGCAGGCAGAAAGCGCCATGTTTGACTCCCTTGCCGAGAAGCTCCAGGCCACGCTGTCCGAGGTCCGCGGTCGCGGAACCCTGACCGAGGCCGACATCAACGCCGCGATGCGCGAGATCCGCCTCGCGTTGCTCGAGGCCGACGTCAACTTCAAGGTCGTCAAGAGCTTCACCACTGCGGTCAAGGACCGGGCCCTGGGTGCCGACATCGTCGGCAAGCTCAACCCCGGCCAGCAGGTGGTCAAGATCGTCTCCGACGAGCTCACCGAGCTCATGGGAGGCGCCTCGCACGACCTGTCGTTCTCGCCCCGGCCGCCGACGATCGTGCTCATGGCCGGCCTGCAGGGCTCGGGCAAGACGACCGCCACCGGCAAGCTGGCGCGGTACCTGCGCACCGAGCATCACTCGTCGGTCGCGGTGGCGGCCTGCGACGTCTACCGGCCCGCTGCCGTCGAGCAGCTGATCAAGGTGGGCCAGCAGGCCGGCGTCGACGTCTATGAGCAGGGCACCGATCGCAACCCGGTGGACATCGCCAAGTGGGCTGCGGACCGCGCCAGTGCCGAGGGCAAGGACGTGCTCATCGTCGACACCAGCGGACGGCTGCACGTCGACGAGGAGCTCATGAACGAGCTGGCCAACATCAAGAAGGCCATCAACCCCACCGACATCCTGCTCGTGGTCGACGCCATGACCGGTCAGGACGCGGTCAACGTCGCCGAGCAGTTCGCCCAGGTCGTCGACTTCGACGGCGTCGTCATGTCCAAGCTCGACGGCGACGCCCGCGGCGGCGCCGCGCTCAGCGTCAAGGCGGTCACCGGAAAGCCGATCCTGTTCGCGTCCACCGGGGAGAAGCTGGACCAGTTCGAGCGCTTCCATCCCGACCGCATGGCCCAG
Source organism: Solirubrobacteraceae bacterium (assembly GCA_036491155.1). Lineage (GTDB taxonomy): Bacteria > Actinomycetota > Thermoleophilia > Solirubrobacterales > Solirubrobacteraceae > Palsa-465. The sequence goes on from DASXCN010000640.1 coordinate 12,586, forward strand.
CGGATCCTCGGCATGGGCGACGTGATGACGCTCATCGAGAAGGCCGAGGCCGGCTTTGACGAACAGCAGGCGGCCGAATTGGAGCGCAAGCTGCGCAAGCAGGACTTCGGCCTCGACGACTTCCTGGACCAGATGCGCCAGATCCGTAAGCTCGGGCCGCTGCAGTCGCTGCTGGGGATGATCCCCGGGATGGGCAAGGAGCTTCGCGGCGTCAAGGTCGACGAGAAGGAGTTCGACCGCCTCCAGGCGATCATCCTGGCGATGACGCCCCAGGAGCGGCGCCACCCCGAGCTGATCAAGGGCTCGCGGCGCCTGCGCATCGCCAAGGGCTCGGGCACCAACGTGCAGGCCGTCAAGGCGCTGATCAAGCAGTTCGAGCAGATGCGCAAGGTCATGCGCCAGGTCTCGCAAGGCCGGATGCCCGATTTGGGGGCTCTGATGAGGCAGGGCCGCTAACGGCGGAACTCCCGTTGGCGCGAAAGCACGCTAACCTCATCGCTCGCTAATGGCAGTCAGACTCCGACTCACCCGTATCGGCGGGCGTAAGAACCCAATCTGGCGCGTCGTCGTCGCCGACCAGCGCTCCAAGCGCGACGGTCGCGTGATCGAGACCGTCGGGCACTACAACGCCCAGACCGACCCCTCCACGATCGTGCTCAACGAGGAGCGCATCCGCGACTGGCTTGCCCGCGGCGCCCAGCCGTCGGAGACCGTTCGCAAGCTGCTGCGCACTCAGGGCATCTCGTAGCCCTCCGATGAAGGACCTCCTCGAGTACCTGGCCAAGGGGCTCGTCGATAACCCGGACGCGGTGGAAGTCACCGAGGTCGAGGAGGACGACGGCACGCTCGTGCTCGAGTTGTCGGTCGACGACGACGACTACGGCAGCGTAATCGGACGCGGTGGGCGGACGGCGATGGCGTTGCGCGCCGTGATGAAGGCGGCCGCCGTCAAGGAGCAGCGCCGCGTGTTCGTGGACATCGTCGACGACTGAGGAGCGCCGGCGCGGCGTGACCGAGACGGAGCACTGGCTGCGCGCCGGCGTCGTCGGGCGCCCCCATGGCCTCGATGGCAGCTTCCACGTGGCCGACCCGGTGGCCGCGCTGCTGGACATGGGCACCGAGGTCAGGCTGGGTGACGCGCGGCGGGCAATCGTGCGCCTGGCCGGACATGACGGGCGGCCGATCGTCCGCCTGGAGGGGTGCGAGGATCGCGCCGCCGCCGAGGCGCTGCGCGGCCAGGAGCTCCTCGTCGCGCGCGCCGTGGCTCCCGCCCTCGACGAGGACGAATGGTGGGCGGCCGAGCTGGAGGGGTGCGCGGTGCGCGACGGCGAGCGCGAGGTGGGCGTCGTGACCCGCCTGCTGGCGCTGCCCTCCTGCGAGGTCCTCGAGGTCACACGCGCGGGCGACGCGCCGGACCTGCTGGTGCCGCTGGTCCGCGATGCCGTGCGCGACGTCGACGTGGACGGCCGGGTCATCGACGTGGATCTGGAGTTCCTGGGCGAGGCGTGATGGCCGGCGCGCTCGACCCGCGACTCCCGGGCGGCCTCTGATGGAGATCGACGTGTTCACGCTGTTCCCGGAGGCCTTTGAGTGGTTCGTCTCCCAGCGCCACGTCGCGAATGCCCTGGCCCTCGGACATGAGCTGCACCGCGTCAACTACCGCGACCACACACCACTGAGCGGACGACAGGTCGACGACACGCCGTTTGGCGGCGGGGCGGGGATGGTGCTGCGCGTCGACGTCGTGGAGGCGTCGCTGCGCGCGCGCTACGACATCGATCCTGTCCAGCTGCCCGCCCAGCGGCGCGTGATCGTGCTGGACCCGGGGGGACGGCTGCTGGACGACGCGCTGGTGGACGAGCTCGCCGCAGAGCCGGCCCTGACCCTGCTGTCAGGCCGCTACGAGGGCTTTGACGAACGCATCGTCGAGCACTTCGCCTCAGATCGCGTGTCCATCGGGCGCTACGTGCTGGCGGGTGGCGAGCTGGCGGCGATGGTGGTCTGCGATGCCGTGTTGCGCAAGCAGCCCGGCGCGCTGGGCGATGAGCGCTCGGCGGTCGAGGAGTCCTTCAGCGCCGCGCTCGAGGGCGGCCCCGAGTATCCGCACTACACCCGGCCGGCCGACCATCGCGGCTGGCGGGTGCCCGAGGTGTTGCTCTCGGGGCACCACGCCCGCATCGCGCAATGGCGCCTGGCCCAGAGCCGGGCCCGGGCGGCGGGAGCACAGACGCCCGTTAGCGCACCGGCGTCGGCCGATGCGTCCGGCGCCGGCCCCGCGCCGGCACCACGCCCGCCCTCGCCGACTTAGCCCACCGCCAACATCTCCTGCGCGGGGGACCCGCTACCATGAATCGCCGCATGGGCGGAGGGGTTGGCGCGCGCGGCCCAATGGTCTGCGCCGGCCGCCTCGCACCACCCGCCCGTTCCCACCTTCAGCCCCCGTGAGCACAGTCATCGACAGCCTGGAGCGATCGCAGCTCCGCCGGGTCCCGGCGTTCGACGCCGGTGACCGCCTCCGCGTGCACTTCCAGGTCATCGAGGGCACCCGGCGCCGCACCCAGGTCTTCGAAGGCGTTGTGATCAAGCGCCAGGGCCACGGCGCCCGCGAAACGTTCACTGTGCGCAAGCAGTCGTTCGGCGTGGGCGTGGAGCGGACGTTCCCGCTGCACTCGCCCAAGATCGAGCGCATCGAGGTCGCCGCCCGCGGCGACGTGCGCCGCGCCAAGCTCTACTACCTGCGCGGCCGGATCGGCAAGCGTGCCCGCGTGCGCGAGCGTCGTTCCGCCGGCCCCGAGGTGGCCGTCGAGCGCGAACTGCTCTACGGACCCGACACGGAAGGTGAGCCCACTCCGGTGGATGCCGAGGGCGCCACCGCGGAGGAGACCGTCGCAGAGGCGGTCGAGGCCCAGGAGGCCGCCGAGGCGACGGATGCAGCGGCGGCGCCGCCCGCGGACGCCGCTCCCGAGGCTGAGGCCGCTGCGGCAGAGCCCGAGGCTCCAGCCGCAGAGCCTGAGGCGACTGCCGAGGAGGCAGCCGCGCCCGAGGCCAGCGCTGAAGGCACTGAAGCATCCGAGCCCGCAGCCAGCGCTGATGCGACCGAGGCGGGCGAGGAAGAGCCGGCGACGGACGACGAGTAGGTGTGACGACGACCAAGAAGCCGCTGGCGCGCTCAGTGGCGGAGTTGGTCGTGATCGTCGCGATCGCCCTGGGTCTCGCCATCGTCATCCAGGGCTTCATCGTCAAGCCGTACGAGATTCCCAGTCCGTCGATGGTGCCGACGCTGCGCATCGGCCAGCGCATCCTCGTCGATCGGGTCGGCATGCACTTCTCCTCGCCGCACGTCGGCGACATCTACGTCTTTCATCCGCCCGCGTCGGAGACGTGTGCCAACTCCAGCGAGGGCGAGAACAGCGACGGCCAGGACGGCGCCGCGCCCTGCGACGTGACTCAGACCCACGAGTCGTCGCAGACCTACGTGAAGCGCGTGGTGGGCCTTCCCGGTGACCGGCTGACGATTCGGGGCGGGCTCGTCTACCGCAACGGGCACCGTGAGGCCAGCTCCTTCACCATCCCCTGCGGCGGCGAGGGCGAGTGCAACTTCCGTGCCAGTATCACCATACCGAGGGGTGACTACTACATGATGGGTGACAATCGCCCAGACTCGCTGGACAGCCGCTACTGGGGCCCGGTTCCCAAGGCGTGGCTGATCGGCAAGGCGTTCTTCACCTACTGGCCCCCTGATCACATTGGTTTCCTCTAGCCCCCAGCGAATGTCTGCGTCCCGCAAGAAGAAGAAATCCCCCGCCGCCTCCCTGGTGGAGCTGGTGGTGACGATTGCGGTCGCGGTGGGGCTGGCCATCCTCATCCAGGCCTTCATTGTCAAGCCCTACCGGATCCCCAGCTCGTCGATGGTCCCCACGCTCGACCCGGGCCAGCGTGTGCTCACCAACCGCCTGTCCAACCATCCCAGCGTGGGCGACGTCGTGGTCTTCCACCCGCCGCACGGCGCCGACTTCAACAGCCCCGTGTGCGGGAACAGCTCGCAGGGCACCGGCCACAGCCAGGCCTGCGACCAGCCCACCGCCCAGCAATCCACGCAGACCTTCATCAAGCGCGTCGTCGCCGGACCGGGGGACACCCTGTTCATCAAGGACGGTCACGTGTACCGCAACGGGGTCAAGGAGAAGGACGGCTACATCAACCCGTGCGGGGTGGACAGTTCCTGCAATTTCCAGACAACGATCAAGGTTCCGCCCGGTCATTACTTCATGATGGGCGACAACCGTGGTCTCTCAGACGACAGCCGTTTCTGGGGTCCCGTCCCCGATAAGTGGATCATCGGGGTCGCGTTCTTCACCTACTGGCCGCCGGATCGCATCGGCACCCTCTAGCGGAGCGGGCGCGGTCCGGCGCAAGCCCAACCGCCCGGGACGCCGCCTGCTCGGCTTTGACCGTGGCCTGGGCGCGCGCTTCGTCGCCGGCGCCGACGAGGCCGGCCGCGGCTCCCTCGCCGGGCCGCTGGTGGCCGCCGCGGTCCTGCTCGACCTCAATCGCGTCGGGCCGGCCCAGGCCCGGGCGTTGGGCATGCTCAACGACTCAAAGCAGCAGACGCCGGAAGGCCGTGCAGCCCTGTATCCGGTGATCCTGAGCATCGCCGCCCGCGTGTCGATCGTCACCCGCTGCGCTCCCGGGATCGACGCCCGCGGGCTGCACAAGACCAACCTCGCGGCGCTGAGTGACGCGCTGAACAACGTGGCCTGCGAGGGCTGCATCTGCCTCAGCGACGGCTTCCGGGTCTCCGGCGTCGCCCATGAGCAGCGCGCGGTCATCGGCGGGGATGCCAAGAGCGCCGCCATCGCCGCCGCCTCGGTGCTGGCCAAGGAGACCCGGGACCGGTACATGCGCCGTGCCGACGCGACCCACCCGGGCTGGGAGTTCGCCACCCACGTCGGCTACTCCACGCCTGAGCATCGCGAGGCGATCGAGCGCCTCGGGGTCTCGCCGCTTCACCGCCTGTCGTTCCAGTCCACCGCATATCAGCAACTTGCTCTCGGCTAACCCGTTCTAACGGGCAGGCTGGGCGCTGAGCGGCGTCCGGGCCACTGAAAAGCGGCGGGCGCCTCGTGCACCCCGCCGGACTCGCGGGCCGGGTGCAAGGCACCCGAGCGGCCCGCTCTCAAGGGAAGGGGAAACCCGGATATGCCGGTTCATCTCATGCCGCGCTGCGCGCGGAGGATCGTCCCTGCCGTCATCGTCACCGCGGGGACCACCGTGGCCCTGGCGGGCGCGTTCGCCGCGCCGGCCATGGCCGACACCTCGTCGATCACGGTGGCCAGCGCCACCGCCACCCCTGAACAGACGTTCCCGGTCGATCTCAGCTTCAGCGGCACCAACGCCCTCAGCGGTTCCGCAGAGGTGGAGGCGATCGTCCGTCCCGCCGGTGGACCCGCCTGTGAGACGAGCTTTCAGGAGGACACCGCCACGTTCCCCGGCCAGGACACGACGATCCTCGCCCCCGGCGCCCAGGCCGTGGACCCCGGCGCCTACCAGGTCAGCGCCAGCTTCCGCCCGCCCTCTCCGGGCTCCTATCAGGTGTGTGCCTGGCTGGCCCAGAACCAGAACAGCTCTGACCAGCCCGTCGCGCCTCCGGCCACCGTCACCTTCTCGGCCCGCGCGCCGCAGGTGAGCCAGCTCACCGTCGCCGTCCCCAAGGGCCTGGCGCCGGGGGTCAGCTTCCCCATCACCTACACGACCCAGACCGACCAGGTGCTCACGCTGTCCTCAGTCCTGCGCCCCGCCTCCGAGGCTCCTTGCCCGGCGAGCTCCACCCTCGAGCGCGAGCAGAACCAGCCCGACACCAACCTGCTCGGCCTCAACAGCACGCAGGTCTTCGGCGGCCCGGTGACCACCGTCGCCACCACCAAGCAGAAGGCCGGCACCTACATCGTGTGCACCTGGGTGGAGGGACCCACCGGCGGCGAGGTCGACGGCGCGGCCACCACGCCGGTC
>DASXCN010000641.1:0-5813 GCA_036491155.1 Solirubrobacteraceae bacterium
CATCGCTGGCACTTCGCCGACGACATGACCGCCGCCGACACGGCCCAGGTCGAGGACCTGCTCAGGCCACGGGGTGCCTTCGTGATGGGCCGCAACATGTACGGGCCGATCCGCGGCGAGTGGGACGAGGAGTGGCGGGGCTGGTGGGGCGAGGACCCCCCGTATCACGCGCCCGTGTTCGTGCTCACCCATCATCCGCATGACCCGATCGCGATGGACGGTGGCACGACCTTCCACTTCGTCACCGACGGCTTTGATGCCGCCTACGCCCTGGCGCGCGAAGCCGCCGGGGAGCGCGATGTGTCGATCGCGGGCGGTGCCTCGACGATCCGCCAGGCCCTGACGGCCGGCGTCATCAGCGAGCTGGTCCTCGATATCGCGCCCGTTGTCCTCGGCTCCGGGGAGTCACCGTTCCACGGCGTCGACGACCTGCGCCTGGAGCCGATCGAGGTGAGCCACTCGCCGTACGCCACGCATGTGCGCTACCGCGTCGGCGGCTGAGCGCGCGCCCCGGTCAGCGGAAGGAGAGCGCGGAGGCGCTCAGTCGGGTGGGGTGAACTGGCTGGCGGTGAACACCGCGCCCTGCGGGTCGCGGACCAGCGCGGTCCGCGTCCACTGGCTGTCCTCGGTGGAGAGGACCTCGCCCCCGAGGTGCTCGACGCGCTCCGCGGCCGCGTCACGATCGGCCACCGAGAGGCTCACGTGCCAGTGCGGGGCCAGACGTGGCTCGAGCGCGGCCACCCAGGCGATTGCGTCCTCGAAGCCGGGAGGCGCGCCCAGTCCTGCCTGCCGCTCCTGGATCGTCTGATCCACGGTGGCCTCAAGGTGATCGCCGTAGCCCGGGCGGCGCACCATCGTGGCGAAGCCGAGGTCCTCCACCACCCAGCCGAACGCGTCGGCATAGAACGCGATCGAGCCGGGCTCGTCGGTGTGCAGGTCGCTGAAGTTCCAGCTCCCCGGCTCGTTGACGACCTGGGCTCCGGGATGCTTGCCTGCCTGCCAAATCCGGAACGGGACGCCCGTCGGATCACGCAGGCTCACGCCCCGCCCGAACGGGCCTTCCTGATCGGGGATCTCGGTGGTGGCGGCGCCCGCGGAGGTGATCCGCGCCACGGCGGAGTCGGCGTCGTCGACGGCGATGTAGGTGGTCCACCGCGGCGGCTCGCCCTGCGTCTGCCCGATGCCGGCGACGTCGCGGCCGCCCAGCGCCGCGATGGCATAGATGGGCGCGCCGGGCGGCGAGACCGTGGTGAACGTCCAGCCGAACAGGCCCCCGTAGAAGTCCTGAGCAGCCTGCGGATCGTCCTGCTGGGTGTCCACCCAACACGGGACACCCTCGGGGTATGTGCGTTGCAGCATGATGTTCATAGCGGCCACCGTCGCAGCCATTGCGGTCAGGATCGGGCCGCGACCCGGCGCGGATATCGTGAAGAGCGATGACCGCCCTGCACGTCTTCAAAATGGACGGCACGCTGCTGCGGGGGACGACGGCGCCGATCGAGATCTCGCGCCGCATCGGGCGCCTTGAGCCGCTGGCCGAGCTCGAGCGCGGCTTTGCCGCCGAGGAGGTCACCGCCGCGGAGTTCGCCATCGAGATGCGCGCGCTGTGGGAGGACCTGACCGCCGAGTTGCTGATCCAGATCGTCGCCGACGCGCCCTGGATCGAGGGGATCGAGGACGTGTGCGCCGACATCGCGCATCGCGGCGAGCGCTCGATGCTGATCACGATGTCGCCCAACTTCTTCGCGGACCACCTCGGCGACCGCGGCCTCGACGTCGTCTACGCCTCGCGGTTCCCACCGCTGCCCTTCGCCGCGCCGATCGATCCCGCGGGGATCCTGAATCCCGCCGACAAGGTCCGCCTCGCCGAGGCCGAGCGCACCGCCCACGGCCTGCCCCGTAGCGCGTGCGTCGCCTACGGCGACTCGATGTCCGACATCCCGCTGTTCCGCGTCCTGGAGAACACCGTCGCGGTCAACGCGGACGCTGCGCTGGAGGGCGCTGCCCGTGTCGCCTACCGCGGCGAGGACTTGCGCGAGGCCTATGCCCAGGGCCGGGCGCTGCTCGACGCCTCCCGATGAGCTCAGGCGCGGTCACCGGACCGTTTGTGGGCGTGAGTGCGATCGTTGTCCGCGGCGGCGCTCTGCTCCTCGGCCGGCGCCGGGGCGCGCACGGCGCGGGGACCTTCTCGCCGGCGGGCGGTAAGGCCGAGCCCGGCGAGCATCCGTCCGACACCGTGCGCCGCGAGCTGCACGAGGAGACGGGACTGGTGGCCCGGTCAATCCGGCCGATCGCGTGGACCAGCGACGTGTTCGACGATGGCGGCCTGCATTACGTGACGCTCCATCACGTGGTCGACGCCGACGGCGAGCCCGCTGTGCGCGAACCCGACAAGGTCGAGGCCTGGCGCTGGTACGCGTGGGACGCGCTGCCCGAACCGCTCTTCGCCCCCGTGTCCTCGCTCATTGCCGGCGGCTGGCGGCCCGAGGCCGCGGCCTCCTGAGAGCGCCTCACGGCTCGCCGGCGTGGCGAGCGATGGATTTCACCCACGGTCGGTGTCCTGGCCAGTAGACGCACTGCCGACACCGACACAGGAGAAGAGCACCATGCCCACACTCGACGGCACCAACGCCATCGTGGTCGGCGCCAGCCGCGGTCTCGGCCGTGGAGTGGCGCAGAGCCTGAGCGCCGCCGGCGCCTCGGTCCTGGCCATCGCCCGCGGCCAGGCGGGACTTGACGAGCTGCACGCCGCCGACCCGTCCATCGCGGTCCTCGCCGGCGACGCCGCCGACCCGGACCTGGCCGCCCGCGCCGTCGGCTCACACGACCCCGGCGTCCTCGCCGTGGTCGCGGGCGCCATCCCACCCCTTCACCCGATCCAGGACCAGACGTGGGAGAGCTTCTCGCTCAACTGGCAGGTCGACGTGTGCCTCACCTTCGCCTGGCTGCAGGCAGCGCTGCGCCGGCCCCTGCGGCCGGGCAGCCGGGTGCTGCTGATGAGCAGCGGCGCCGCGGTGGCCGGCTCGCCCCTCAGCGGCGGCTATGCCGGTGCGAAGGCCGCGATCCGTTTCATGGCCGCCTACGCCGACGAGGAGGCCCGGCGGGACGGGCTGGGCATCCGCGTGGTGACGGTGCTGCCCCGCCTCACCCCGGCCACCGAGCTCGGGCTCCCCGCCGTCCGCGCTTACGCGGAACGCGCCGGGGTCAGCGAGGCGCAGTACGTAGCGAACATCGGGGCGCCGGTGACGCCGGAGGTGGCGGGCGCGGCGTTCGTAGAGCTCGCCGGGGGCGAGCTGTCTGACGACGTCGCCTACCTGCTCACCGGGGGCGCGGGACTGGCGCCACTGCCCGGGCGCGGATGACGCCTAGGAGACGTGACCCGTCCGCGCCGGCTGGTCAGGAGGTCGGCGGCTCCCCGAGGGCGTGCGAGATCTCGTCGAGGGCGGCGTTCTCGGCGTCGCTGATCCGCTTGCCGCCCACGCCGAGGAACCCGCCTTCCTTGTGTGCGCCGGCCACCGCCTGGGCGACCGTCATCACGAACGTCTTGTAGGCGCTGGCCTCCGCCGCCGTCGCCTTGGAGTCCAGGATCGACATCGCCTTGCGCAGATGGTCGGTGGTGACGGCGGAGATATCGCCGCCGGCCTGCTGGAGTCGGTCGGCGTCGATCGAGGGCGGCGACTTGACCAGCTCATCCAGCAGCTCGCTGGATCCGTGCTGAGCCCGGGCGTCCTGGTAGACGTGGCCCATGGCCAGGCTCTCGCGCAGCGTGCCGCCGCGATCGGCGGCGATGACGCGGAGGCCGGCGTAGAGCGGACCGTCGACCACCGTCGACCAGTCCTCGGCGTTGAAGTCAGCCTTGGTTGTCATGTGAGCGTCTCCTGTGAGTAGCGAACGGTCAGCCTATCCTGAGGGTATGAGCAAGACGTGGATCCTGAAGACCGAGACCAAGGGCACCGGAGCGACGATGGTGCCGCTGGAGAGCACCACCCGGCGCGACCCGGCGCCCGAGCCCCTGCACGTTCCGCGTAAGCCCGCACCGCGTGCGTCCGAGCCGCCGGCACCGCGCGCTCCGCGCCGGTTTCGCGTGGTCGACCTGATGACGCGCGAGACCCTGATCGACGACGCCTCCGCGGCCGACACGGTGGCCGTGCTCAAGGACGTGCGCAGCACCGTGGATGTCACGGTGTCGGTGTGGGACGACGGCCGCTCGCGCTGGCGCCCGCTCACGCTGGCCGAGCAGCGCACGTTGTTCGAGTTCGCCGTCAGCGGCTGACCGTCGCGCCCGCGGGTGGTCAGCGGCTGACCGTCGCACCCGCGGCGCGCAGGATCGCGTCGATCGAGAGGTCGACGTCCTCAGTGGTGGTGGCCTGGCTGGACACCGAGATCCGCATCGCGCGTCTGCCCTGCCACGTCGTGCCGCTCAGCCAGCACGTGCCGTCGCGCTGGATCGCCTCGATCACCGCGTCGGTGCGCGCGTCGTCGTCGGCGTCTGCACCGGTGAAGCGCACGAGGACCTGGTTGAGCACGACATCGTTGAGCACCTCGATGTGCGGAACCCCGCTCAGCGCGTCGGCGAAGCGCCGCGCGTGCGCGCAGCAGCGCTCGATCAGCTGGGCGATGCCCGAACGCCCGAGTGCGCGGATGGCGGCGTAGACGGGGAAGCCCCGCGCGCGGCGCGAGAACTCAGGGTTCCACTCCAGCGCGTCGCGCGGCCCGCCCGGATCGGCCTGGATGAGATAGCTGGCGCGCGCGCCCATGGCCGCCTGGTGGGCCTCGGGGTGGGCGCAGAAGGCGATGCCGCTGTCGTAGGGGACGTTGAGCCACTTGTGGGCGTCGACGGCCCACGAGTCGGCGCGCTCGGCACCGGCCACGAGGTGGCGGTACGCGGGGCTGGCCGCCGCCCACAGCCCGAAGGCCCCGTCGATGTGCAGCCACGCCCCCGCGTCGGCGGCGATGTCGGCGATCTCCTCCAGCGGGTCGAACGCGCCTGTGTTGACGTTGCCGGCCTGCGCGCACACGATCACGGGCCCGTCGCCGCCGGCGATCGCCTCGCGCAGCGCACCGGGCCGCATGCGCCCCTGCTCGTCGGCCTCGACCGACGTCACGCACCCCGTCCCGAACCCCAGCAGCCGCAGTGCGCGGTCGACGGTGATGTGGCGCTCGGCACCGGCCAGGACCCGGACCGCCGGCGCGCCCATGAGGCCGCGCTCGCCCGCGTCCCAGCCGACCCGGGCGTACACGCCATGGCGGGCGGCGGCCAGGGCGGTGACGTGCGCCATCTGGCACCCGGTGACCAAGCCGAACCCCACGCCGGCGGGCAGCCCGAGCAACTCGGTCAGCCACACCCCGGCCACCTCCTCCACGACCGCCGAGGACGGGCAGCACACGTACAGGCCCGCGTTCTGATCCCACACCGAGGTCAGCCAGTCGGCCGCCACCGCCGCGGGCTCGGTGCCGCCGATGACAAACCCGAAGTACCGCCCGCCAGGACTGGCGACCAGGCCGGGCTCCACCCCGGCGGCGAGGTCGGCGATGACGCGGCTCGGGTCGGTGGGCGTCTCGGGCAGCGGGCCACCGAGCTGCCCGCGCAGCTCCTCGACGTCGGCCAGCCAGCCCACCGGCCGCTCGGGCAGGGCCTCGAGGTAGTCAGCGGCCAGGCCGGCGGTCTGGTCCAGCAGCGCGCGGATCGTCATGGCTCACCTCGTCTTGGTCGGGTCATCGTGTCGAGAACGTAAGCACGGCCGCGGTGGCCGCGGGCACCGTGACCCGGTACACGCCGCCTCGTGGGGCGATGGCGTCGCGGGCGGGCGCGG
>DASXCN010000642.1:0-2275 GCA_036491155.1 Solirubrobacteraceae bacterium
GCCCCAGCCGACGTAGAAGTTGCCCCATTGGTGTTCCTTGGAGGCCAGGTAGATGCCCGCCAGCAAGACGAAGAGCAGGCCGGGATTGATGAGGAAGCGGCCCACTTGCTGGCGTGCCCGCAGCAGCCACGGAATCACCTCTGGATTCGTGCGCAGCGCCGCTCCGAACATCAGCGGAAAGGCAAATACCCCACCGAAGGCGATCACCACCGCGAGGATGTGAACCGCCAGGACGACCTGGGTGAAGGTGATGGTGGCGACGAGCACTCAGTAGTTCGGCTTGTAGTCGCCGAAGACGTCGCGCATTGCCCCGCACACCTCGCCGATCGAGCAGCGGTCCTTCAGCGCCTGGCGCAGCACCGGAAGCATGTTGTCAGTCCCCCGGGCGCACTCGCGGATCTCCTCGAGACGGGCGGCCACGACCTCGGCGTCGCGGTTCTCCTTGAAAGCCTTCAGCCGCGTCACCTGCTCGCGCTCTGACTCGGGGTCGACGCGCAGGATGTCGGGCACCTCCGGAGTGTCCTCGACGAACTTGTTGACGCCCACCACGATGTCCTGATCGGTGCGGTAGCGCTCGTGGTAGCCGAAGGCGGACTCCTCGATCTCGTTCTTGATGAAGTCGATCGCCTGCACCGAGCCGCCCAGTTCGTCCACCTTGTCGATGAGCTCCTGGGCCCGGGCCTCGATCTCGTCGGTGAGTGCCTCGATGAAGTAGGAGCCGGCGAAGGGATCCACCGTGTCGGCGGCGCCCGACTCGTAGCCGATGATCTGCTGGGTGCGCAGGGCGATCTTGGCCGCGCGCTCGGTGGGCAGGGCCAGCGCCTCGTCAAAGCCGTTGGTGTGCAGGGACTGGGTGCCGCCGCACACCGCGGCGAACCCCTGTAGGGCGACGCGCACAATGTTGTTCTCGGGCTGTTGGGCGGTGAGGGTCACCCCGCCCGTCTGAGTGTGGAAGCGCAGGCGCCAGGACCGCTCGTCCTGGGCACCGAAGCGCCCGCGCATGATCTCGGCCCACATGCGCCGAGCGGCGCGGAACTTGGCCACCTCCTGAAAGACGTTGTTGTGGCCGTTGAAGAAGAAGGCCAGGCGAGGGCCGAAGCGGTCGATCTCCAGCCCGGCGTCGAGCGCCGCCTGGACGTAGGCGATGCCGTTGGCCAGTGTGAAGGCCACCTCCTGGACCGCCGAGCAGCCCTTCTCACGGAAGTGATAGCCGCTGATCGACACCGTGTTCCACTTGGGCACCCGCTCGTTGCAGTACGCGAACAGGTCGGTGGTGAGACGGATCGCACCCTCGGGCGGGTAGATGAAGTTCCCGCGGGCGATGTACTCCTTGAGGATGTCGTTCTGAGTGGTTCCCCGCAGCTGCTCGGAGGTGACGCCCTGCTCGGAGCCGATCAGCTCGTAGAGCAGCAGCAGCACGCTGGCCGGAGCGTTGATCGTCATCGACGTGGAGACCTGGTCCAGCGGGATCTGATCGAACGCCGTGCGCATGTCGTCGATGGTGTCGATGGCCACGCCGGTGCGGCCCACCTCACCCAGGCAGCGCGGGTCGTCGGAGTCCAGACCCAGCTGCGTGGGCAGGTCGAAGGCCATGCTCAGCCCGGTGGAGCCGTGCTGGAGCAGGTAGCGGTAGCGCTCGTTGGACTCCTTGGCGGAGGCGTAGCCCGCGTACTGGCGCATCGTCCACAGTTGCGTGCGGTACATCTCCCGGTGCACGCCGCGGGTGTAGGGGTACTCGCCGGGCCGGCCGAGGCGCTTGTCGAGCTCGGGCAAAACGTCGCGCTCGTCATAGAGCGCGTTGATCTCGATCCCCGAGTCCGTGAAGTGGCGCGGGTCATCGGGCCCGACGATCGGGGCGATCGTGCGGTGCTCGTCGGCGGTGGCCATCGCCTCCGGAGGTTACCCGGAGGGACCTACCGTCACCCCCGCGGCAGGCGGCCGACGCCGGCTACAGGACCTTGTGAAGGAAGGTCCGGGTCCGGTCATGCCGCGGATTGTCGAGCACCTCGGCGGGCTTTCCGGACTCCACGACGATGCCGTCGTCCATGAACACCACGGTGTCGCCGACCTCGCGCGCGAAGCCGATCTCATGCGTGACGACGATCATCGTCATGCCCTCGTGGGCGAGCAGGCGCATGGCGTCCAGGACGTCGCCCACCAGCTCGGGGTCGAGCGCCGAGGTCGGCTCGTCGAAGAGCATCAGCTTCGGCTCCATGGCCAGCGCGCGGGCGATGGCCACGCGCTGTTGCTGTCCGCCGGAGAGCGCCACCGGATA
>DASXCN010000643.1:0-4956 GCA_036491155.1 Solirubrobacteraceae bacterium
GCGATCGCGCACCATCTGATCGGCGAGGCCGCGTTCTTCCAGCGGGCCGAGATCCGCGACGTACTGGCCTGGCTGCGCCTGCTGGCCGACCCCACCGACGCGGGGGCCGTCGTGCGCGCGCTGGCCCGGCCCCCCATCGAGCTGCGCTCGGTGGATATCGCCCGCTGCACCCAGATCGCGCGTCGGCGCAAGCTCGACATGGTCTCGGCGCTGGCCGCGGCCATCGAGGCCCCGCAGGTACCGCCCGAGGCGCGCGAGCGCATCCGCATATTCCTCAAGCTCTACAAGGCGAGCATGAGCGCGATCGACACCAGCCGCCCCGATCTCTACGTCCACCGGCTGATCGAGCGACTCGGGCTTCGCCGCCAGCAGCTCTTCGCCGCGCAGTCAGACGTGGTGGAGCGGTTGCGGGCCCTGGCCAGCTTCGGCGAGCTGGCCGCCGCCTACGTGACGCGCGCCCCGCAGGCCACCCCGCGCGAGTTCGCCCGCTCAATCGCCGCGGTGGCCGACTTCGGGCTGCGCGAGCAGGAGGAACCTGACCTGGGGGACGCCGCGGCGGTGCAGGTGCTGACGCTGGGGGCGTCGGGGGGACTCGAGGCGGACCACGTCTACGTCGTCGGGCTGCACGCAGGGTTGGCCATGACCGCGCCGGAGCGCATCCCGGACTCGCTGATCTCCGAGGAGCTGCCGCCCGACAGCGACGAGGCCCGTCACGCGGCGCTGGCCCAGGAGCTCTACGTCGCGCTGAGCCGGGCCCGCACGCGGCTGGTGCTGTCCTACCCGCGCGCCGATGACCGCGGCGCGCCGCTGTCGCCCGCTCCGCCGCTCGAGGCTGCCCGGGCTGCGCTGGGCCTGGCGTGGCAGGAGTGCGAGGAGGAGCTGTTCGGTCCCGCCGAGACCCTGCACTCGACCTACCGGCTGCTGCGCGACGAGCTGCTGGAGGGGACCGCGCGCGCCGGTGGGCGCCTGGGCGAGCTGCGCTTCGACACCGATCTCGACGTGTCGCATGCGGTGGTGCGCTACCTGGAGCTGCTCAAGCTGGCGGCGCTCATCGCCCAGGGTGGGCGGGACGAGTCGCGGGGCGTGGCCGAGTCGCTGCACGACATCAACTCACGCATCCTGCAGGCGGTCACCGCCGAGCAGCGAGAGATCTTCGAGTCCTCGGGGCTCGACGACTATCTGCTGGACGCCGAGCGCGACGCGCGCCGGCGGGCGCAGGCGATGGTCGCCCGCGACGAGCCCTCACTGGAGCCGTTCCTGCCCCGCCGCGGCGACGGCGTCGTGCTGTCGGCCACCGACATCGACACCTACCGGACCTGTCCGCTCAAGTACAAGTTCGCCCGCGTGTTCCGGATCCCCCAGGAGCCGACGCTGCACCAGCGCTTCGGGATCCTCGTGCACCAGGTGCTCGAGCGCTACCACGCCGCCGGGCGCGACGCGAATACGGGCCCCGCCCGCCCGGGGCTGCCCGAGCTGCTGGGGCTGCTGGAGGCAGGCTGGCGGCGCGGCGGCTTCGGGGACTCCGAGGAGGAGCGCCAGCTCCGCGGCAAGGCCGCGTCCGCACTGACGCGCTACCACGAGCGCTTCCGCTCCGAGGAGGCCGAGCCGGTGTGGTTCGAGCGCCAGTTCACCTTCAAGCTCGGACCCCACCTGCTGCGCGGGCGCGTGGATCGCGTCGACCGCCTGCCCGACGGCGAGTACGAGCTCATCGACTACAAGACCGGGCGGCCCAAGACCGCCGCACAGCTCGCCGAGGACGTCCAGCTCTCTCTGTATGCGGTCGGCGCGCGCGAGGCATGGCGCCTGGAGGCCTCCCGCCAGGCCTACTACTACCTGCTCGACGACCAGAAGGTGGAGGTGCCCGCCGACGAGGGCGACCGCGCCGAGTGGGTCCAGGAGGTGGCGATGGAGGTCGCCGAGGGCATCCTCTCGCAGGGGTTCGAGCCGACGCCGTCCTTCGCCGCGTGCTCGATGTGCGACTACCGGCTGGTGTGTCCGGCCGCCGAGCGCTGAGTCGCGGCGACCGGCCCGGTCAGCCCGAGGGCGGGGTCTCGCCGCCGCGCTGACGCAGGAAACGCTGGAGGTCGCGGGCGATCGTCTCGCCTGACGGCAGTGCGCCGGGCGACTCGTCGGCCTCCTCGTTGGCGGCCTGCTCCAGGCGCTCGACGAACGCCTGCACATCGGGGTCTGACTGCACGGCGACGTTGACCTGGCGCTCGTAGTCCGCCGAGGCGCTCTCGAGGTCGGAGCCGTCCACGGCGACGCCCACCAGGCCTTCGAGCTTGCGCACCAGCGCAAGGGCGGCCTTGGGGTTGGGCGTGGCGGCGATGTAGTGGGGCACCGCGGCCCACAGGCTGGCCGACGGCAGGCCCGACTGCTGGCAGGCGGCATGCAGGATCCCGACGATCCCGGTCGGCCCCTCGTAGGAGGAGGGGGCCAGACCCAGCCGCGCGACGAGCGCCGGGTCCGAGCTGAGCCCGGTGACCGACACCGGGCGGGTGTGGGGGACGTCGGCCAGCAAGGCGCCGAGCGTCACCACGAGCTGGGCGCCGAGGGCCTCGGCGAGCTCCACCACGATCTGGCAGAAGGTGCGCCAGCGAAACGAGGGCTCTGACCCGGTGAGCAGGATCAGGTCGCGGGGCGCGCGGGGCACGCGCGCGGCGAACAGCTCCACTGCCGGCCACACGATCTCCCGCGTCTGGCCCTCCACCATCTTGACCCGCGGCCGCGTGGCCTGGAAGTCGTAGAACTCCTCGGGGTCGATGGTGGCGAACCGCTCCGCGCCCAGGGCCGTCCCGACGTAGGTGATCGCGCTCGAGGCGGCGTCGGCGGCGTCGTTCCAGCCCTTGAACCCGCAGATCAGAGCTGGGGCCCGAAGCCCGTCGGGACGGTGGTCCCATTGCAGTGGCTGCATCCGAACCACCGTACATGATGCGCTGATGCCGTCTGACAGCACCACCGCCCCCACCGTGAGCGTTCTGCGCCCCGGTCAGGACGTGATCGGGGTGTTCGCCTGCACCCGCAAGGACCGCCTGATGACCCGGTCGGGATCGCCCTATCTGGTGCTCGAATTGCGCGACCGGACCGGTGCACTTCCGGCTCGCGCGTTCCAGGGCGCCGACGCGCTGGCCGGGCGTTTTGAGCGCGGTGATCTCGTGCGCGTGCGCGGCCGGGTCGAGCGCTTCCGCGAGGAGCTCAGCCTCGAGGTGTCGGACATCGCCCGCATCGCCCCCGATGACGACATCGACCCGGCGCAGTTCCTCCCGGTGGCCTACCGCGACCTGGAGGAGCTCGACGGGTTTCTCGAACACCTGGCCGGCGAGGTCTATGACCGGGCCTACGCGGAACTGCTGCGCCGGCTGCTGGAGGACGGCGAGTTGCGCGCGCAGTGGCGTCGCGCGCCGTGCAGCCGTGCCGGCCACCACGCCTACCTCGGCGGCCTGCTCGAGCACACAGTGGCCGTGGCCACCCTGGCCCACGAGGCCTGTCAGCTGCATCCGGGCCTGAACTCCGACCTGCTGATCTGTGCCGCTCTGGTGCACGACCTGGGCCGGACACGGGAGTTCACCTACGGGGCCGAGATCGGCCTGACCGACGAGGGCCGGCTGCTCGGCCACTTGGTGATCGGCGAGCGGATGCTGTCCGAGCGCAGCGCCGGGCTGCTGGACGACGGCCGGCGGCTGGCCCTGCTGCACTGCGTGCTCTGCCACCACGGGCCGGCCTCGGCGCCCGGTGGGCGCTTTGCCTCCACCGAGGCGCTGGCTCTGTACCGGCTCAACGCCGTGGACGCGGGGATCAAGGGCGCGCTGGAGCACGGGCTCGGCGCCGAGTAGGCGTGCGTGCGCCGAGTAGGCGCGCGCCGGGCGCCCATGCCGCGGGCCCAGCCCGGCGCGAACCGGCGCGAACCGGCGCGAACCGGCGAATCCTGACACGACAGAGCACACGCTCGGCGTCTGCGCGGTGTGTGCCGCAGAACACGAGTCATGCTGACACCACAGAGCGCACCGCCCAGGCAGCCTGACCGTGCGCTCTGTCGTTTCAGGATTGACGCGAACGCTCTCACGTGCACCCTTTCCTCAGCCGAAGTAGACGCTCCGAAGCGCCGGGGCGATCGGCTGAGACCGCAGCCCCGCCTCGCTAGCATCAATTGCGCAGTCAAACTTTTCGCCGAACGCCGAGGAGGCACCATGGAGGTTGAGATCTGGTCAGACGTCGCCTGCCCCTGGTGCTATGTGGGCAAGCGCCGCTTTGAGGCCGCGCTGGAGCAGTTCGAGCACAGCGACGACGTGACGATCACCTGGCGCAGCTTTGAGCTCGACCCCGAGGCGCCGGCCGAGCGCACGGGGGACCGGGCCGAGCGCCTGGCCGGTAAGTACGGCATGAGCCTCGAGCAGGCCCGGCAGGCCGAGGAGCAGATGACCGAGACGGCCGCGGCCGATGGCCTGGACTTCCGTCTCGACATCGCCCGGGCGGGCAACACCTTCGACGGGCACCGGCTGGTGCACCTGGCCAAGGCGCACGGCCTCCAGGACGCGATGAAGGAGCGCCTGCTCCACGCGTACTTCTCAGAGGGCGATCTCATCGCAGACCACGAGACGCTGGCCCGCCTGGCGCAGGAGGTCGGTCTGCCCGAGGAAGAGGTGCGCGAGACGCTGGCCTCCGACCGCTACGTGACCGACGTCCGCGACGACGAGCAGACCGCCCACAGCTTCGGCATCAGCGCGGTGCCCACCTTCGTCATCGACCGTCAGCTGGGCGCGTCGGGCGCGCACCCGCCCGAGCAACTGCTCAACCTGCTGCGCCAGGGCTGGGCACAGCGCAAGCCGCCGGTGGGCGTCGTGCTCGGCGCCGACGGCGAGGCCTGCGGCGTCGACGGCTGCTGATCCCGCGCGCGATCCCGAGCGGCCACCAGGGCCGGGGGGTCGGGGGGCCGGGGGGCCGGCCGGCAAGCTGCCG
>DASXCN010000644.1:0-4229 GCA_036491155.1 Solirubrobacteraceae bacterium
GGCCTGGAGCGGGTCTCGCTCACCGATCTCGGCACGGTACGCGGCGGAGTCCCGGTGAGCATGGACCGCTCGCCGGGCTGGAGCGCTCGCACCTATGGCTCGCCCGCGACGCCGAGCGAGGTGGCCATGGAGGGATTGCACGGTAACGCGGCCACGCCCGCCCGCGGCGGGAGCACGTTCACCGTCACCGGGACGGTGGCCAACCTCAGCGGTCCCGATGCCCGCGACGTCACCGCCGCGCTGGACCTACCGTCGGGGTGGACCGCGACGCCGGCCGCGTCGACCGGCATCGGGACCCTGGCGCACGGCGCCACGCGGACCGTCAGCTGGAACGTCACCATCCCCACCGACGCCGCTCAGGGCAGCTACGCCGTGGCGGCGATCGTCAGCTACCAACAGGGTCACGGGACGCAGTCGACCGGGGGCTCATACGGGCTCTCGGTGATCCCCAAGGGACTGATGTACGTCAGCGACCTGCCGTTCGTCTCGGCGGTCAACGGGTTCGGTCCGGTGGAGCGCGACGAGAACGTCGGCGGGTCCGGCGCCAACGACGGCGGCCCGCTCAGCATTGACGGCGTCGGCTACGCCAAGGGGTTGGGCACCAACGCCGTCTCCAGCGTCGTCATCGACGTGCCCGCCGGGTGCACCCAGTTCTCCAGCGACGTGGGCGTGGACGACTCCGCGGCGGGGAAGGGCAGCGTCACCTTCAGCGTGCTGGCCGAGGGCACCCAGGTCGCCTCGACCGGCGTGATGCGGGGCGGCCAGCCCGCCCAGCACCTGACCGCGGATGTCACCGGCGTCTCGCAGCTCACCCTCGACGTCGGTGATGCCGGCGACGGGGTCGGCCACGACAACGGCGACTGGGGTGACGCACAGCTGATGTGCCCGAGCTGAGCCGAGAGCCCCCCGCCCCGTCGCGGGTCCTCGACCATCTAGCTGTCAGGATTGCTCTGTGAGCGAGTCCGAATCCGAGCGGGGGCTGCGCGAGTTGGTGGCGCTCGGGTGCCGCATCCTGGGCGCCAACGGTCACGACGACTATGTCTGGGGTCACGTCTCGGCGCGCGACCCCGAGAACCGCGGCGTGTGGATGAAGGCGTCGACGTTCGGCTTTGACGAGATCACCGCTGAGCACGTCGTCCTCGTCTCCTTCGACGGCGACGTGCTGGTGGGCGACCATCCGCGGCACCTCGAGTGGCCGATCCACACCGAGGTCATGATGGCGCGGCCCGACGTGTCGAGCGTCGTCCACTCGCATCCGCCGCACTCGATCGCCCTGGGCGCCAGCGGCCAGCCGCTGCTCGCCCTCTCGCACGCGGCGACGATGTTCGTGCCGCCCGACGTGCCGCGCTACACGCGCACCGCTGAGCTCATCGTCACGGTGGAGATGGGCCAGGAGGTCGCGGCCACGATCGCTCAAGGGCCCGCCTGCCTGCTCGTCAACCACGGCATCGTCACCGCCGGCGCCGACGTGCGCGAGGCCGTCGTCCGTGCCGTCGTGCTGGAGCGGGCGGCCCACCAGCAGATGCTGGTGCGCGCGTTCGGGGAGATGAAGCGCTCGTCGCCTGACGACGAGGCGCTGCGCAAGCGAGTCGCGGTGTGGTCAGACGCCCAGGTCGGCGCCATGTGGGGCTACCTCGAGCGCCGGCTTGCCGCGCGCTCGCGCTGACGCCCTCGGCTCACGCGGCGGTGAGTCGCCACCTCACGCCCCGATGACGCGGCGCAGCAGGCGCATCAGGGTCGCGCGCTCACGCTCGCTGAGCGGCGCCAGCAACGCCTCGCCCACCGCATCGACCGCCGGGGTGTGGCGCTCGAGCGCGGCCCGGCCGCGGGCGGTGAGGTGCAGGCGATAGCGGCGCGCGTCGGCCTCCGAGCGCCGGCGGGCGATGAGGTCGCGCCCGGCAAGCCGCAGGCACACTTCGGCCACGGTCGAGGTGTCGATCGAGAGCGTGCCGGCCAGCGTGTTCTGATCGGTGTCCGGGTCGGTGGCCAGCTTGGCCAGCACGGCGAACTGGACCGAGGTGAGCTCGGAGCCGACCAGCTCCGCCCACCGGGCCTGATGCTGCTGCTGCGCGCGCCGGATGAGGTGACCGGGCGCCGCGAGCAGGTCAAACGACGGAGCACTCAGCTGATCCACGGCCCACGGCTCCAGCCGTCGAGGTCGTAGTCGGCCAGGCAGCTGTCCACCAACTCGCGCTGGGCAGCCCCGATCCCGCGGGCCTGGGAGAAGCGCAGCATGTCCAGGCGCATCTGCTCCTGGTTGCCCGAGTAGTTGACCTCATACCAGGCATGGCGACCGGCGAACTCGCTGCCCATGGCGTCCCAGATCAGCTTGAACAGCTTGATGCGCTCTTGGGCGTCGCCGGAGGAGCCGCGGTAATAGCGGTCCAGCGTCGGGCGCAGCTCGGGGCTGCGGAGGTCCTCGGTGCTCGACGGGATGACCAGCGGAGCGCCCCCGAGTTGCTCGGTGAAGATCTGGCGCGCCCGCTCGAAGGCCTGGGTGCCGAACTGGCGGACCAGGACCGCGTTCTCGATCGCCGGGACGATGCTCTCGCCAGGACCCGGCTGGGTGTCGTGGCAGAGCGACGTGGTGATCGCCCAGACGAGGTTGCGCCACCCCATCAGCTCGCCCATCGCCGCTTGGACCCCGCGAAAGCCATCGGTGCCGTTGGTTTGAAGTCCCGCGGAGAGCAGGCCGCACAGGAAGTCGAGCTTGACCGCCAGGCGCGTCCCGGACTGCAGGGTGTAGCGCGGCATGAACCCCGACTGGGCATAGAACGCGGTGGCGCGCTTGACGTCGCGGTAGACGAGCACGTCTTCCCAGGGGATGAGCACGTCGTCAAACACGATCACGGCGTCGTTCTCGTCAAACCGGCTCGACAACGGCGCGTCGAACGGCGAGCGCGCACTGAGCTCATACGAGGCCCGAGACACCAGCTTGACCCCGTGCGAGGACATCGGCGCGATGAAGCACAGGGCGTAGTCCTCGGCCTGGCCCTCACGCAGCTCGACGGCGCTGTTCTGGGCCACGAACGTCGCGTGGGTCAGCACCGAGCCCGTGGCCAGCATCTTGGCGCCCCGGACCACCATGCCGTCGTCGCGCTCGCCCACCACGTGCACGTAGACGTCCTGCACTTCGTGGACCGCCTTGTCGCGGTCGATCGGCGGGTTGACCAGCACGTGGTTGAGAAACAGGGCCTGTTCGGCGTAGCGCCGGTACCACCCCCGCGCGCTATCGCCGAACGGCGCGTACCAGTCTGGGTCGGCGCCGAGGCTGGCCATGAACGACGCCTTGTAGTCCGGCGTGCGCCCCATGTACCCGTAGGACATCCGCGACCACGCCGCGATCGCCTCGCGCGAAGCCAGCAGGTCGCCGGCGGAATAGGAGGGGCGGAAGAAACGGTGGGTGACGAGCCCGTCCGCATCCTCGCTGACCAGCGTGTCGCGGAGCTCGGGGTCGTGCATGGCGTCGTACAGCGCGGCCACCGACCGCGCGGCGTTGCGAAACGCGGGGTGGGCGGTGACGTCGTCGACGCGCTGTCCGTCGATCCACACCTCCCGGCCATCGCGCAGGGACTCGAGGTAGCCGTCGCCGGTGAGCAGGCGGCCCGCGGTCTCGGTCGGCACGTTCTCCCTCCTTGATCCGTGTACGGATGATCCGTGTACGGACAGTATCGGGATCCGCGACGCCTGGACGTCCCCGGTGGCCGCCGTGTAGCCTGGCGCCGAGGGCGATGGCTCAACGGGACCACGATCGCGGCATGCAGGCCGGCCAGGGCCGGTCACGCGCCGGGCTGCCGCGTCGCGGCAACAGCCCGGTCCTGGCCTTGCAGCGCAGTCTCGGCAACCGCGCCACCACCCAGTTGCTCGCGCGCAAAGGCCCGGGTGCCAACAAGGGGACGTTCCAGAACAGCGTCCAGATCGGCAAGCTCGGTCCGATCGAGATCACCCAGAGCAACATTGGCGACTGGATCGCCCACAAGAGCAGCGCCCAGGACCTCCTGGTGACCACGGCATCGGGGAAGCACTCCAGCGACCTCAAGCAGATGGCCGACGGCAAGACCAAGGTCGACTCGCTCCAGGTGCAGTCGCTCGTCGGCGAGAACAGCTGGGTGATCGTGACCTTCACCCACGCGGTCATCCGCGACTACACCGCGGACCCGACGGGCAAGACCGAGCAGTGGAAGGCCGTCGACTTCGACGGCGTCCACATCGAGCGGACGTCGATCGGC
>DASXCN010000645.1:0-2493 GCA_036491155.1 Solirubrobacteraceae bacterium
CCGCTTCATCTCCCAGGCGGTCATGCACGGCGACCGCCGGCCGTTCCCGGTGGCACTGATCACCCTCGACCCCGAGGAGATCCTGCCCTGGGCCAAGGAGAACGGCCTGCCCGAGGACCTCGAGGCCCTGTCGGACGCCGAGGAGGTCCGCGCCCTGGTCCAGGAGGAGCTCGACCGTGCCAACGCGCACTATGCCCAGGTGGAGCAGATCAAGAAGTTCGCCATCCTCGAGCGCGACCTCACCGTCGAGGACGGCGAGCTGACACCGACGCTCAAGGTCAAGCGCAACGTGATCAACGAACGCTTCGCCGAGGTGTTCGAGTCGCTGTACGCGCGGTAGCCGCCGCCCCCTACGCCGCTCCCATCGCCCGTTGGGCAGGCCCAAGCGCCTCCCGGGAAAAATAAGCCCGCATAGGGTGCATCAGACGAGGCACGTCCCGCGGTCAGATCGGGTCGGGCATGGGGTCCGGCGGATCCGGCGGTCCGGGGCTGGGTCCCGGCGTCGGCGGCACGGGGTCCGGGCCGGGCGACGGGGGTGTGGGGGCAGGTGGGGGCGGTTGCGGGGTGGGCGCGGGCGGCGCCGGAGTCGGCGACGGAACCTCAGAGACGGGCGCTGGGATCGGTTGGGTCATGCCGGTCGCATACCCCGCGTGAGCGGCCGCACCCTTCCTGTTTTCGCCGGGCGGGCCCGGGTACGCGAGAACCCATGAGGCTTCTCGTGCTCACCTCCGAACCCGTCTCCGCCGACCAGTTGCGCGACGCGCTGCCCGGCGATTCCGATCCCACCGACGCCGAGGTGATGGTGGTGGCGCCGGCGCTGCATGACAGCGCTCTGCGCTTCTGGCTCTCTGACGCCGACGAGGCGATCGCGCGGGCCGACGAGGTCCGCCGCCGCAGCGCCGAGCAACTCAGCGCCGAGGGCGTGTCGGCCGCCGCCGACACGGGCGAGAGCAACCCCGAGGACGCCGTGGAGGACGTGCTCAAGACGTTTGCCGCCGACCGCATCCTCGTCTTCACCCACACGGGCGATGAGCAGCGCTACCGCGAGGACGTCGACGCCGACGCCCTGCAGAGCCGGTTCGGCGTCGCGGTCACGCAGGCCCGGATCTAGCGCCCGCACTGCCGTACGGCGTCACGCCTAGCCGGCGGGCCAGCAGCCTCGCGTTGGCCGGCGCAAACGCCCGCCAGTCGTTGTTGAAGTAGGCCCACACGGTCTGGCGGCGCCGCCACTGGGCGATCCGCCGCGCCCACTGCTCGATCTCTGTCGCCGAGTAGTTGCCCGCACGCCCGCGCGAGCCGTAATGAAAGCGCACGAAGCGCCAGTCGGCGGTCGCCGCGTGGGTTTGAAACGGACGCTCGGGATGATCGCCGACGGTGAGCGCCACCGCTCGCTCGCGCAGGGCCCGCATCACCGGCGCCGCAAACCAACTGGGATGGCGAAACTCGATGGTGTGCAGTCCGTTGGGCAAGGCGTCGAGCCACGCGTAAAGCCGGTCGTCGTCTCGCCGGAAGTTGCCCGGCAGCTGCCACAGCACCGGGCCCAGGCGGCCGGCCTCGATCAGCGGCTCGATGCGCTCATAGAACCGAGACACGCCTTGGCCCAGCTCGGTGAGGCGCTTGATGTGGGTGAGATAGCGGCTGGCCTTGACCGCGAAAGTGAAGCCGTCGGGGGTCTGCTTGACCCACCCGGCGACGGCATCCCGGCGGGGCAGGCGATAGAAGGTGGTGTTGACCTCGACGGTGTCAAAGCGCTCCGCGTAGAGCTCGAGCCAGCGGCGCTGCGGCTCGCCCTCGGGGTAGAACGGGCCGCGCCAGTCCGCATAGTTCCAGCCTGAGCAGCCGATGCGTACAGGCTTCATCGGCCGGGTAGAGCGACGCTGAGGTAGGGCCGAGCGACGCTGAGGCAGGGCCGAGCGAGGGTGACGCCGTGACTGGGCATTGTCATCGCGCGGACTACCCGCGACCGCTCTGCGCAACCGCGTTCACCACTTCCCGGGCCACCGATACACTGGCTCGACCGTCCTTACACAGACCGGACGTACGCATATGCTCGAAGAAACCGATCCGGGGATCGATGATGGTGGGGGCTCCGAGTCCACAGCCTCGCGTCCGCTTGAGATCTCAAACGCCATCAGCCGCCTGCACAAGGAGTTCGTCGGGCGCGGACCCACGAACTCCCGCACCACGATCGACGGCGACTTGGTGGTGTGCCTGCTCGAGGGCGGCTACACCCGCGCCGAGCAGACACTGACCGCCAACGACAAGGGCGACCTCGTCCACGCCGGGCGCCTGGGGCTCCAGGACGCCATGCGCCAGGCGATGATCGCCGCCGTGGAGCAGACCACGGGTCGGAGGGTCCGCTCGTTCATGAGCGCCAACGACCTGGACCAGAACTTCCAGGTGGAGGTGTTCGTGCTCTCGCCCGAGCCGGAGAACGGGGCCGACGGGCTAGGGGGCTGACGCGCCGGTCACCGCCGATATGATGGCCGGTCC
>DASXCN010000646.1:0-1711 GCA_036491155.1 Solirubrobacteraceae bacterium
TGCACCGCGGCATGACCCGCGGCCTGCTGGATGCGATCGATCCACGGACGAAGCTCACCGCCTTCGAGCCGCAGGACCCCGATCGGGCGGGCTGCCTGATCGCGCTGCGCGGCCCGATGGCGGCACAGGCCCCCGCGCCGCCGCCGCACGACTGATCCACCCGGCGAACCCGCCCCCTGACGGCCGCTGACAACTGGGCCCGCCCCGATTTCGCGGGGCCGCGATGAGTTTGCGCATGTCCCGGGGTTACACGCGCATGAGCACCTCACACACCCCCACCCCCCGGGCAGGGCGGCGCGAATGGATCGCCCTCGCGGTCATCGCGCTGCCCTGCCTGCTGTACTCGATGGACCTCGGCGCCCTGTACCTGGCGCTGCCCTCGCTGACCGTCGCCCTCAAGCCCAGCCCGGCACAGCTTCTGTGGATCAGCGACATCTACGGCTTCCTGCTCGCCGGTTTCCTGCTCACGATGGGCGTCGTGGGCGACCGGATCGGCCGTCGCCGCCTGCTGCTCATCGGCGCCGCCATGTTCGGCCTGGCCTCGGTGCTGGCGGCCTTCGCCACCAGCGTGGCGATGCTCATCGTGGCCCGCGGCCTGCTCGGGATCGCCGCCTCCACGCTCGCGCCCTCGACGCTCTCGATGATCCGCAACATGTTCCTGGACGACCGGCAGCGGACGATGGCGATCGGCATCTGGGTCATGAGCTTCTCGGCGGGATCGGCGCTTGGCCCGGCGCTCGGCGGCGTGCTGCTCCACTTCTTCTGGTGGGGCTCGGTGTTCCTGATCGCCGTGCCGGTGATGGTGGCGCTCCTCGTGCTCGGCCCGATCCTGCTGCCGGAGTTCCGCGAGCCGGACCCCCGCCCGCTGGACCTCCCCAGCGCTGCGCTCTCGCTCATGGCCGTGCTCGCGCTCGTCTACGGGATCAAGGCGCTGGCCCAGAACGGGTTCGGGCCCGTGGCGGTGGCGGCCCTGCTCGCCGGGGCTGCGCTCGGGCTCGCCTTCGGGCGGCGCCAGCGGACGCTCGCCGCGCCGCTGCTCGACCTCGATCTCTTCCGCCGCCCCGTCTTCGCGGTCGCGCTGAGCGTCAACATCTTCAGCCTGTTTCTCATCTTCGGCGTCTTCTTCCTGACCGACCAGTACCTGCAGCTCGTCCTCGGCCTCTCGCCGCTGGCGGCGGGGCTGTGGAGCGTGCTGCCGAGCGCCGGCTTCATCGTCGGCTCGGCGCTCGCCGCCGCCATCACCCGTCGCGGCGGTCCCGCCGCGACGATGACCTACGGCCTCGCCGTCGCGGCCGCCGGGCTCGTCGTCCTGACCCAGGTGCCCGGACACGGCGGGCACGGACTGGCCTTGACGCTGACCGGCACGGCGTTGCTGGCGCTCGGCGTTTCGCCCGTCGTGGCCGTAGCTACCGACGTCATCGTCGGCGCCGTCGAGCCGGCGAACGCGGGCCAGGCCTCGGGGATCTCGGAGACCGGCACCGAGCTCGGCGGAGCGCTCGGCATTGCCATCCTGGGCAGCATCGCCACCGTCGTCTACCGCAGCCACGCGCTGGCCGCAGGGGTACACGCCCGGACGCTAGCCGAGGCGGTGCACTCAGCGGCGCAGCTTCCTGACCACCTCGCTCTGCCGCTGCTGGACGCGGCTCGCGTGGCCTACACCCAGGGTCTGCACATCGCTGCGGGCGTCGGCGCCGTCCTGGCCATCCTGCTC
>DASXCN010000647.1:0-7113 GCA_036491155.1 Solirubrobacteraceae bacterium
GGCCACGAAGTACACCGCCGACTTGCCCCACCCGGTGCGCTGCACGCACAGGACTCGGGCGCGATCGGCCACCACGTCTCGGATCGCCTCCAGCTGCCCAGGGCGAAACTCGGCCGCCGGGTCGGCGGTCAGCGCTCGCAGGCGCTCCAGCGCCGCGGCGTCCAGGGTGTCGATGGCGACAGGGGCCACCACCCGATAGTGGCAGCCCCGCCAGCCGGACCCGGATCGGCCGCCGGATCCGGCCGCCGGCCGCCCCCGCCGCCGGGTCCGCTCCCCGCGGTGAGAGCGCCGCCCTCACCGGCCTCGGCCAGCCGCTCGATCGCACCACGCCGGAAGTGGGCGGCGAGCCGGTTGGCGGCGATGCGGTACAGCCAGGCGGCCGCTTCGCCATCGGACCCGGCGCGGCATTGGCCGCGATGCTCGAAGCGGCCAGAAACGTCTCGGACAGAAGCTCGAGCGCCAGCTGCGGATCACGGGTGCGCCGGGTGAAGAACCCCAGCAGCTCCCGGGCGTGGCGGTCGTAGAGCGACAGGACGCGTTGTGCGCCCATCTCCGTGCTCCCGAAACGCGTGACCACCGACATGTCCCTGCAGATGAACAACGCCGCCGGTTTGTGACGCCGTGCGCTCAATCATCCCTCGCGTGTCGATAGCCTCTCGCGCGATGACCACCGTCGGCGAACGCAACCTCGGCCTGCTGGCCCAAAGGTCCTTCGAGCGGCGCGGCGATTACGCGTCCCTGCTCTTCGAGGGGCGCTGGCACCGCTCCGGGGAGCTGTGGGAACGGTCCCAGCGCCTCGCCGCCGGGCTCGCCGAGCTCGGGGTGGTGCCGGGCGAGCGCGTGGTGGTGTGCATGGCCAACTGCCCGGAGGTGTCGATCACCTACCAGGCCTTGTGGCTGGCCGGTGCGGTGGTCACGCCCGCGACGTTCCTGCTCCCGGCCCCGGATCTGCGCCACGTCATTGCCAATGCCGAGGCCAGCGCCGTGATCACGACACCGGAGTTCCTGGACAAGGTCACCGAGGCCACCGACGGGCTGGATCACGTGCGCTTCCTGATCTGCACCGACGCGGCGGGTGATGGCACCGCGGACGGCGTGGTGGCGCTCGCCGACCTCGAGCGCGCCGATCCGCGCCCGATCGTCCCCCGCACCGACGACGACCTCGCGGCGCTGCTGTACACCGGCGGCACCACCGGGCGCGCCAAGGGCGTGATGCTCTCACACGCCAACCTGTACTTCTCGGGCAGCCAGGCCCACAGCGCCGCGCGCGTGCCGGGGATCAACCGCCACCTCACCACGCTGCCGCTGTCGCATGCCTATGGCCTGCTGGTGACGATCGGCGGGATGCACAACGAGGAGCAGGGCATCAACGTGCTCCTGCGTTGGTTCGATCCGGCTGTGTACCTGTCGCTGATCGGCGAGCATGCGCTCCAGGTCAGCGCGGTCGTGCCCACCATGCTGCAGATCCTGCTGGGCCTGCCCCTGGAGGACTACGACCTCTCCACGCTGCAGTGGCTGAGCTCGGGCGGCGCGCCCCTGGCTCCCGAGGTCGAGGAGGCGTTCTGCCGCCGCGTGCCCTCAGTCACGATCCGCCAGGGCTACGGGCTCACCGAGAGCGCGGCCCTCATCTCCACCAACCCCACCGCCGCGGTGAAGCGCGGTTCGGTGGGTCAGCCGGTGCCGGGCACCGAGGTCGAGATCCGCGACGGCGACGGCCGCCCACTGCCGGCGGGTGAGGCGGGCGAGGTGTGCGCGCGCTCCCCCGGGATCATGCGCGGCTACTGGCGCGCGCCCGACGCGACGAGCGAGGCCCTGGAGGACGGCTGGCTGCACACCGGCGACATCGGCTACCTCGACGACGAGGGCTATCTGTTCATCGTGGACCGCAAGAAGGACCTCATCATCCGCGGCGGTTTCAACGTCTACCCGCGCGACATCGAGGACGCCCTCGTCAAGCACCCCGCGGTGCAGATGGCGGCCGTCGTGGGACGGCCCAGTGAGCGCCACGGCGAGGAGGTCGTGGCTGTCGTCAGCCTCGCCGCCGACGCCGAGGTGACCGGCGACGACCTCGTCGGCTGGGCCCGCGAGCACATCGGCGGCTACAAGTACCCGCGCGAGGTGCACCTCGTGGACGCGATTCCCCTCACGCCGGTGGGCAAGATCGATCGCAAGGCGGTGCGAGCCCAGCTCGCGGCGACGCGGTCAGTCCACCAGCAGATCGGCTGAGCCGAGCGACAGCCGGTCCCCCGCCTCCAGGCGGCAGCGCACGACGCGCCGGCCGTTGACGCGCGTCCCGTTGGTGGAGTCCAGGTCGCGCAGCACCCAGTGCCCGTCGCAAAAGGTCAGGCGGGCGTGGCGGCGCGACACCGATAGATGGCCCACCACCACGTCGCAGGCGTCGTGGCGACCCACCAGGAGCTCATCGCGCGCACCGCTCCAGTCCAGCGCCAGCAGCGTCGCGGGCGCGACGGGCCGGCGGTCGGCAAGAGTCAGGGCCCGCATCAGCGCCACGCGCATGCGCTCCCATTTCGCCGACAGTGCGCGGCGGGGACGGCGCAGCGTCAGGTCACCGACCAGCCCCGCCGGGTCCACCAGCTCTGACCCGAACAGCAGGTCCAGGCGCTGCACCAGCGTGTGGCGGCTGAGCAGGCCGTCACCGTAGGCCGCGTTCAGCGTCCGCTCCATCCGGCGTCGCGCATCACCCGGGGGCAGCATGTATGAAGTCTCCCGCGCACGGCCGCCGTTGTCCACGCCAACCAGGATCGCCGAGCACGCCGCCGAAACTGATCTGACATGGGCATCGGCCGATTGGAGTCGTTCTCCGACGGGGTGATCGCGGTGGCGATCACGCTGCTGGTGCTGGACATCGTCCCGCCGACGCTCGAGGCCTCGGCCAGGCGCGGCCTGCTCTACGAGCTCGGGCAGAACTGGCCGCACTACATCGCCTATGTCATCTCCTTCATGACCATCGGGATTATCTGGATCAACCATCACGCGATGATCAGCCGCCTGCGGGAGGCCGACCACTCGATCCTCATCCTCAACCTGGTGCTGCTGATGACGATCGGCATCCTGCCCTTCGCCACCGAGCTGATGGCCGACTACCTGCGCGCCGATCATGGCCAGAAGCTCGCCGCAGGCCTCTACGCGGGTTCCTTCCTGGTCATGTCCTTGGCCTTCTCGGCGCTCAACCGCCTCATCCTGCTGTCCCGCGCCCACATGATGGAGACGGAGATCCCGCTGGCCGAGCGCCGGCAGATCCTCGTTCGGTCCATCTCGGGGCTGCTGCCCTATGCATTGGCCACCGTCCTCGCCGTCGTCTCGGCGTACGCGTCGCTCGCCATCTGCGGCGCTCTGGCCGTCTTCTACGCGCTCCCCCTCGCCAGCGGGGGCGTGCAGCGCCCTCGGTAGGATCAGGCCCTCGTGGCCGTCTCGGCATCGATCTCCGCCTTCAACGAGCTGCGCGCGGTGCTGGGCGCAGACAACGTGCTGCCCGGAGACACCCGCGAGTACCTCAGCGATTACTCAGAGACCCACAACCTGCGCGGGCGCGCCGACGCCGTCGCCGTCCCTCGGGACGCCGCGGCGGTCGCCGCCACCGTGCGCTGGTGCGACGCCCACGACGTGCCGATGATCCCGCGCGGCGGTGGCACGGGGCTGGCCGGCGGGGCGGTGCCGATCGACGGGGGCGTCGTCATCAGCCTCGAGCACCTCACCGGGCCCGTGGCGCTCGACGCCGAGCTGTGGCGCGTCCACGTCCCGGCGGGCGTGCGGACGGGCGACCTGCAGCGCCGGGCCCGCGAGTCCGGGCTGCTCTACGCGCCGGACCCCGGCGCTTTGGAGCAGTCGCAGATCGGCGGCAACATCGCCACCAACGCCGGCGGCCCGCATGCCTTCAAGTACGGGGTGACCGGCACCTGGGTCCGCGGGCTGGAGCTGGTGCTCGCCTCGGGCGAGGCGATGAGCATCGGTGGCCCGATCCGCAAGGACGTGGCCGGCTATGACCTGCGGTCGCTGATCGTCGGCTCTGAAGGGACGCTGGCCATCGTCACCGGCGCGTGGTTGCGGCTCGTGCCCGCCCCGGAGGCGGTGCTGCCGGTCGTCGCCTTCTACCCCGATGTGCAGACCGGCTGTGCCGCGCTGGCCACCGTGATGGGGTCAGGCCTGCAGCCGGCAGCGCTTGAGTATCTCGACGAGCCGTGCGTTGCGGCGGCCATCGGGGCCTTCCCCGCCGACGCCCCGGCACAGCCCGCGTTCATGTTGCTCGCCGAGGCCGACGGATCCACCGAGGAGGCGGCACGCCTGCAGCAGGAGCTTCTGGAAGCGATGGGCCCGGGTTCCCTGGCCACGTACGCTCCCGAGGAGCGCGGCGCCATCCGCGAGCTGTGGCGCTGGCGCGGCGGTGTGGGCCCGGCGGTCACCACCGCTCGCGGCGGCAAGATCTCCGAGGACATCGTGGTGCCGCTCGACCACCTCGCCGAGGGCATCCTCGCCACCCGCGAGATCGGCGCCCGTTACGACCTGGCCGCCTGCAGCTGGGGCCACGCCGGCGACGGCAACCTGCACTCCACGTTCATGGTGGACCTCTCCGACGAGGCCGAGGTGGAGCGCGCGGAGGAGGGGGTGCGCGAGCTCTACGCGCTCGCCGCGTCGCTGGGCGGCTCGGTCTCCGGGGAGCACGGGCTCGGCGTGACCAAGCGCGGGGCGCTGGCCCTCCAGTGGCCCGAGCCGGCGCTCGCCCTGCATGAGGCGGTCAAGCGGATGTTCGACCCCAAGGGGCTGCTCAACCCGGGGAAGAAGCTGGCGCGGGCGGGCGGGTCTGGATGAGCGGCGCGTAGGCGTCGGGCCGCCGCGTCGTCAGGAACGGGAAGAGCTCCAGCCAGTCGCGGCGCTGATCGAGGTCGAGGTCGGCCACCAGCACGGCGGGACGGTCGCGCGGAGCCTGGACGAGCACGCGGCCATACGGGTCTGAGATGAAGCTCGAGCCGTAGAAGGTGAGCGGGTCCTCGACCCCGGTGCGGTTGATCGCCACCATGAAGGTGCCGTTGGCGATCCCGTTGCCGACGATGACCTGCTGCCACAGCGGCTGGGTGTCGAAATCCGGATGGTCGGGCTCTGACCCGATCGCCGTCGGATAGATGAGGACCTCGGCCCCCTCCAGCGAATACGCGCGCGCCAGCTCGGGGAACCACTGGTCCCAGCACGTCGGAGCTCCGAGACGGGCCTCGGCGTCGCCGGTGGGCAGCGCGATGAGCGGGAACGCCTCGCCGCCGGCCGGGCCGGGGCGGAAGTAGTGGTCCTCGTAGTAGCCGGCGGTGATCGGGATGTGCAGCTTGCGGGTGCGCTGGAGGAGCGTGCCGTCGGGGGCGACCACGATCGCGGTGTTGAAGCCCAGCCCATCGGCCTCCTGGTCGGCCCGCTCATACAGCGACGCGTGCACGTAGACATTGGATTCGGCGGCGGCCTGGCGCGCGAACGAGATCGTTGGGCCGGTGTCCAGATCCTCCGGCTCGGCCCCCGCGGACCGCGGCCCGGCGTCGGTGACGGCGAAGTAGCGCGAGAGGGTGAGCTCCTGCAGGCAGACGATCGTTGCCCCTTCCTGCGCCGCCACGCGAATCCCGGCGGTCAGCGCCGCCTCGTGTTCTCCGGGGTCGGCGTGCCAGCGCTCCTGGACGAGACCCAGGCGCAGGGGCGCGCGCTCCGGTGGGCGCGTCCGCGCCGGCGAGGGCAGCGGCGGGAAGGCGGTGAGGAGCTCAGGCTCGGGCATCGGTCGACAACTCAGGGCCGGGGACCGGCCAACGGTACCTGCTGGGTGATGCAGTGCGGGCCCCCGCCGCCGTAGGCGAGCACGAGGCCGGGGACGGGTACCACCTCACGCCCCGGGTAACAGCCGGCGATCAAGTCCAGCGCCGCGGCGTCGGTCTCGGCGCCCGCCACCGGGACGATCACGGCGCCGTTGCACAGGTAGAAGTTCATGTAGCTGCCCGCCACCCTTTCGCCGGCCACGGTGGCGTAGGGGAGATACGGCATCTCAATCACCTGTACCCCAAAGGACACCAGTACCGAGAGGTTTTTTTGAGTGTGGGGGTGGTTCGGATTGCCCTCGGCCACGGTCTGCAGCAGCACCTCGCCGGGCTTGGTGAAGGCCGCGACGAGGTCGATGTGACCGTCGGTGTCGCGGTCCTCCAGCAACCCCATCCCCAGCCAGATGATCGTGTCCGCGCCCAGTCGGTCGCGCAGCGTGGCCTCGATGTCATCCCGGGACATGCGCGGATTGCGGTTGGGGTTCAGCAGGCACTGCTCGGTGGTCAGCAGGGTGCCTCCGCCGTCGGTGTGGATGGAGCCGCCTTCCAGCACCATCCCGCCGTCGATGACCGGATCACCCAGCTCCTGGGCGATCAGGCGCCCCACCGCGGCGTCCCGGTCCCAGGGCGGGAATTTCTCGCCCCATGCGTTGAATCCGAAGTGGACCGCCGTCCGCGTCGCCCCCTCGTCGTCAACGACGTAGATCGGCCCGCAGTCGCGCAGCCACGAGTCATCGAGCGCCAGTTCCACGATCTCGACGTTCCGGGTGCAGGCGGCCCGCGCGTCGGTCGCATCCCCGCCGGCGTTGGCGATCATCGTCACCGGCTCGAAGGCGGCGATCGCATTGGCCACCGTGGCGTAATCCGCGCGGGCCTGGTCCATCGTCTGGCCCCACAGGTCGGTGCGACACGGCCACCCCATCAGGGTCCGCTCGTGGGGCTCCCATTCGGCCGGCATGCGCACCCGGGGGAATCTAGTCGGCTCCAGGCGGGCGGACAGGGTGGCTAGGCCAGGTGCAACCGGTGGGCGACCGCGGCGGCCTGGGTGCGGCCCTGGACGCCGAGCTTGGCCAGGATGCGGGAGACGTGGACGCTGGCGGTCTTCTCGGCCATGTACAGGGCCGCGCCGATCTGGCGGTTGGTGGCGCCCTCGGCCAGCAGCGCCAGGACCTGACGCTCGCGCGGGGTCAGCCCGAACGGATCCTCGGCGGCCTCGGCCGCCCCGGCACCCGCGCCCCCCGCGGCCCGCGCGCCGTCGCCGTTGGCCCCCGCCCCCGGCCCCGCGGCCGCCGCGGCGCCGAGGTCCAAT
>DASXCN010000648.1:0-1686 GCA_036491155.1 Solirubrobacteraceae bacterium
CTGGAGCGGCTGTTCGGCATCGACATCCACGAGATGCAGCCCTACCGGCCGCTGCCCGAGCAGATCGCCGATCAGATCCCGTGCGGGCGGACGCTGATCGTGGAGCTCGACAGCTGGTACCTCCCCGATACCGCCACCACCAGCTACCGGACTGAGCACGTCAAGACCTCGGTGGCCGCCGACGCCATCGACCCGCCGGGCGAGATCCTGCGCTACTTCCACTCCGGTGGCCTGTATGAGCTTTCGGGCGAGGACTACCGCGGCGCGTTCCGGATCGGAGAGTTCTCCGCTGACGTGCTGCCGCCCTACACCGAGCTGGCGCGCTTTGACGCGGGCGAGCGCCTGGACGGCTCCGCGCTGCGCGACGCTGCGCGGGGGCTGATGCGCAACCACCTGGCGCGGCGACCGGACACCAACCCGTTCACGCGCTTCGGAGCCCAACTGGCGGAGGAGCTCCCGGCTCTGCTGGACCGGGGCCTTGAGGACTACCACGCCTACGCGTTCGCCACGGTGAGAATGGCGGGCTCGGCGTTCGAGGTCGCGGCCGACCACGCGGACTGGCTGCTCGGCGACGAGGCGGCGGCCGCCACCGAAGCGATGCAGGAGATCGTGGCCGGCTGCAAGGCGCTGTCCTTCCGCCTGGCCCGGCGCAGGGCCTTTGACCCGGCGGGGACGATCGACGGGATGGCCGGGGCCTGGCAGCGGGCCATCGAGTGCCTGGTCGCCGCAACGGGCTGATGCTGGCCGACGGCTGGGAGGTCGCGCCCAGCCCGCCGGGGGCGTGCGCCGATCCCGCCGGGCTCGACGCTCTGCGGTGGCGGCCCGCGCCGGTCCCCGGCACGGTGGCCGGGGCGCTGGGCGAGGCTGCCGCCGGACGCGACCTCGACGCCGAGGACTGGTGGTTCCGCTGTGCCTTTGACGCCGAGCCTGCCGCCGAGGGCGAGGAGGTGGTACTGCGGCTCAGGGGCCTGGCCACGATCGCCGAGGTCTATGTCAACGGGGCGCTCGTGCTCGAGAGCGAGTCGATGTTCGCCCAGCACACCGTCGACGTATCGCGCCTGGTGCGCGGCGCCAACGAGCTGGCGATCTGCTTCCGGGCGCTCAGGCCGCGCCTGGCCGAGCCGCGCAAACCGCGCGCTCGCTGGCGCACGCGGCTCGTCACCGACGGCAATCTGCGCTTCTACCGAACCATGCTCCTGGGGCGGGCGCCCGGCCTTGGCGCCGGACCGGCCGTCGTCGGGCCATGGCGCCCGGTGTCGCTCGAGCGCCGGCGCGGCTGGGTGCTTGACAGCGTGCGTTTGCGCGCCGCTTACGACGGCCAGGGGACCGGCAGGCTGACCTGTGGGCTGGCCGCGCGGGCGCTGTCGGGGGCGGTGCTGCCGGCGCGGCTGGAACTGGCCATCGCCGGAGCGCCGTCGCGCGTGGTCACCGTCGACCCGGTGACCGGTCGCGGCGAGGCCGCGGCGACCCTGCCGGACGTCGCGCCCTGGTGGCCGCATACGCATGGCGAGCCCACCCTTCACGAGGTCGTCCTGTCCGGCGGCCAGGATGTCGCACACCGGGGACGGGTCGGTTTCCGCCGCCTGCAGACCCCCGGCGATCTCGAGGCCGACGGCTTGGGCCTCCAGATCAACGGCGTGCCCGTGTTCGCGCGCGGCGCGGTGTGGACCCCCGGCGACCTGCGCG
>DASXCN010000649.1:0-1643 GCA_036491155.1 Solirubrobacteraceae bacterium
GACGCCCGGCGAACTGAAGACCCGCAGCGATCGGATGGCTCATCTGGCCACGCTCGCCGACGTCGAGCGGGTGCTGGGTGAGCTCGGCGACAAGGGCTACGCCGAGCGGCTGGAGCGGCGGCCGGGCCAGAAGGAGGATCGGTTTCGCCAGCTGCTGGGCGGCGACGGGAGCCCCGACCCGGGCTGGGGTTCCGCCTCCGGGGGGCCGGTCGCGGTGGGCGGGTTTGACGAGCCCGTCCCCGTCGCGCCCGCGGCGGTGGATGCGGGGACCGAGCGCAGCTACGACGAGCCCGCGGCGCCGACACCCAGCGCGGCAACGGCTTCCGAGAGCGCGGCGGCGGCCGGCAACGGGGCGCTGGAGGCGCGGGTGGAGGCGCTCGAGGCCGAGGTGGCCGACCTCAAGGCCCAGCTGGCCGACCTGCTCGAGTAGGCCGCGCCGGGTCCCGCGCGGGCCGGCCTGCGTCTACGGGATCCCGATCTCGCAGTTGTCGCCCACCATGAAGCGGTAGGCGCGGGGCTGGCGCTCGCCGCGCCCGATCTTGACGTTGCGGCCCAGCAACGAGGACTCCATACGGCCGTCGAGACCGCGGACCTCGGATCCGCTGAGCAGGATGGAATGCTCCACCTCCGCCTGGGCGATGATGCAGTTCTCGCCGATCGCGGTGTAGGGGCCGACGTAGGCGTCGGTGAGGTGCGCGCCGGCGCCGATGATTGCGGGCCCGCGGACCGAGGAGCGCTCCAGCCGGGCCCCCGCCTCGACGATGACGCGGCCGTCGACTCGGGAGTCGACCAGCTCGCCGTCGACGCGGCTCGCGATGGTGTCCAGGACGAGCCGGTTGGCGGCCAGCATGTCCTCCAGGCGCCCGGTGTCCTTCCACCAGCCCTCGACGATGTGGGGGTCGACGCGCATGCCGCTGTCGACGAGGTGCTGGATCGCGTCGGTGATCTCCAGCTCGCCGCGGGCCGAGGGCGAGATCGCGCGCGCCGCGGCATGGACTGCGGGGGTGAACATGTAGACGCCGACCAGGGCGAGGTTGGTGCGCGGCTCCTTGGGCTTTTCCACCAGGCGTATGACGACGCCATCGCTCAGTTCGGCGACGCCGTAGTTCTCGGGGTCGGCGACCTCGGTGAGCAGGATCAGCGCGTCGGGCGCGTGCTCGTCGAAGGCGCGCACGAGGTCCCCGATGCCGCCCTGGAGCAGGTTGTCGCCGAGGTACATGACAAACGGCGCGTCGCCGAGGAAAGGCTCGGCGGTGAGCACGGCGTGGGCCAGGCCGGCGGGCTCGTCCTGGAGGATGTAGGTGATCCGGACCCCGAACCGCGCGCCGTCGCCGGTGACCTCGCGGATCTCGTCGCCCGTCTCGGGGGCGATGATGATCCCCACGTCCTCGATGCCGGCGTCGGCCATCGATTCGATGGCGTAGAACAGCACCGGCCGGTTGGCGACCGGGACCAGCTGCTTGGCGCTGGTGTGCGTGATGGGGCGCAGGCGGGTGCCCTTGCCGCCGGACAGGATCAGGCCCTTGAGTGCAGGCATCGCGCGCAAATGTAGTGGTTTCAGTACGTGCCGGCGAGCTTGCGGTGATCCCAGCTGGTCACCCGCTGCACGACGAACTGCATTCCCACGCGCTTGCGTGCCTGGG